>JBILFS010000211.1:0-4413 GCA_044351455.1 Paludibacter sp.
AATTCTATGGAGAAGAAATTATTGATTCTGTGGGTTAGGGTCTCTGCCTTCAGAACGTTTTTTCATCATTTCTGCCTGCATCGCTTTCATTTTTTCAAATTTTTCTTTCCCAATAATGGCTTCCAGGTCCTGATCCCATTTTTTGCGCAGGGTTTGCATTTCTTTCCGGCGACCTTCCTGGTCATCTTTGAATTTGTCTCTGACTTCAGCCATCGTTTTTTGTTGTTCTTCGTAAAGTGCTGTAACCTTTAGTTTTTGTTCGTCGGATAGTTCCAGGTCTTTCGCTAATTTTTCTGCCCTGGATTTTGGGTCAACCTGAGGTCTGTCACCTCCCTGTCTTTGTCTTTCCTGATTTTGTGCCACTAATGTCAGGTTCATCGTAATCAAAGTTGCAAAAAGATACAATACAATTTTTTTCATGAGATTTTTATTTTTAATTAATAATAGTTTTGTTATTCAAAAATGAATATCTGCTTTGACTTCTTTTTGATTCAAAGGTTTAATGTATTTGATGTTTTAAATCATTTAAAAAAAACCGGCTACAGATATTATCTGCAGCCGGTTTCATCAATACAAATCAATTCAATTCAATATTTAGTTTTTCTTCAACAAGACTTCGTTGATTGCTTTTTTAAATGTTTCTTTTGGTAAAGCACCCTGAGCCATTTGTGGCTGACCTTCTATCGGACAGAATAATAATGAAGGGATACTTCTGATGCCAAAAGCTGATGCCAGTTCCTGTTCTTTTTCAGTATCTACTTTGTAAATGTAAATTTGTCCGTGATATTCTTTTGCCAGTTCTTCCAATACCGGGGCAATAGCCTTGCATGGTCCACACCAATCGGCATAAAAATCAATGATACATGGTTTGTCACCTAAATACTTCCACTCTGTAGGACTTGCTTCATAGTTGGCAACCTTTGCCAAAAATTCTGCTTTGGTTAAATGAATAGTTCCCATTTTTGTTTCTTTTGTTTGAATATTTTCCGTTTTACTTTCTTTTGCTTCCGCATTGTTTTCAGCTTTGCTTTCAGGTTTGTTGCCACAAGCTGCAAAGGCAACTGTAATAAGCATGATAGATGCTCCGATGATTTTCTTCATATTGACATTATTTATTGTTATTATTTCTATTTTTATAAGGCACACCCCCAAATGGATGGCTCGTCATATAATTCGTTATTCCTTTGATTTTCAGTTTCAATTACTTTCCAGCCAAGTTCATTTAGTTTTTGTTCAATCAACATTCTGTTAATTTCATCAGTATGATTTACTAAAACTGTTCCGCCCGATCTATCAATTTCTGCGCCAAAAACTCCCTGCAATGTGCCAAGTTGTTTCAATACTTCGTTGTTACAGATCATGCATTCCGATTTGGCTATCTTAAAACTACTATACATCTTTTTTGTCGTCTTTTAACTCCAGTTTTTTAAATTGCATCGGTTTTGTTTCGTTATCTTTGGCTGTTGTCTGACAACTTGCACCCGGGCATCCCATATTCAATATTGCCTGAAATCCAAGAAACAAAGCACCTATCAGATAAAGACTTTCTTTGGTTGAAAAATAGCCGAATAGCATTGTAATGCTTAGTGCTAATCTGAGAATCCGCATGAAATCCCATCCGGTTAAAAATTTCTTTAAATATTCCTTGATTAACGCTTTCATTGCTCTTCTGTTTTTTTATTTTCCGGCTTCTTTTTTATTAAATCTGAAATCAAATATCCTATCACACCGCCGTATAAGGTGCTTATCCATGGATTGGAAGTTATCGGACATGTTCCGGAATTGCAACCAATAAATTGATAATACAAAAATCCGCCAATCAGCCCGACACCGATGCCGGCAATCCTCCATTTGTTTTCAGTTATGAATATCTTTATTTTGTTTTCCATTTTTTTTAATCGTTACAATTGCAGGTTTTAATGCAATCCAGAATTTTCGTAATATGCCTGTTCTTTAATGAATAATAACAATTCTTTCCATCCCTGCGACAATTTAATATCCCTTTTGCCCGCATGTCAGTTAAATGATGCGAAAGCAGGGATTGTTCACATTTTAATTGCTCTCCGATTTCCGAAACGTTCAATTCATCCTTGTCGGCAAGCAATGAAATTACACAGAGCCTGGTTCCGTTTGAAATGGCCTTTAGTGTATATGCAGCATCTTCCATTTGAATTGTATCCGGTGTCATTATTTTGTTATTAAAAAATCTTCTGCAAATATATGAACATATTTTCATATGTGCGATTATTTTTTTGATTTTTTAATAATATTGTGCTGAATATTAAGAATTGTAGCCTAATGATTTTGTTGGGTTAATCGTTAATCGCTTGAAATTAGAAATTATTGAAATCAGGGCTACGCCCCTCAATGATGGTAGATTTGCCAATTTTCTAAATATTATTTTAATAATCTGTTAAAATATATCAGTTTTTTTACACGATTAATGATTAAATACTGCCTTTCAGTTAATTAAACTTATATTAATTCAGAATGAAGGAAAAATTGTATCTTTGCATTTCGTTAATGAATTATGAACAACAAATCTACAAAAATAAGTACAAATCTGAAAGATGACCTTGCAATTGTTGTAAATAATCATCCTTCTGAAGATGTTTTTATTCTCACAGATTCTTCAGTATACAACTTATGTTATCCGAAAATCAGTCACTTTGATTTTTTAAAAGATGCACATCTGATTGTTGTTGAAGCGGGTGATGAGCATAAGAATATTGACGCGGCTGTTCAGGTCTGGAAATATCTCAGTGAGCATGGTGCTACCCGTAAATCCCTGCTAATCAATCTGGGAGGTGGTATGATTACGGATTTGGGTGGATTTGTTGCATCTACATTCAAAAGAGGTATCAGGTATATCAATATTTCGACAACTTTACTCGGAGCAGTGGATGCTGCAACAGGTGGAAAAACCGGAATTAATTTTTTAGGATTGAAAAATGAAATCGGGGTGTTTAATCCTGCTGATGCTGTATTGATAGATGTAAATTTCTTCAAAACCCTGAGTCGGGAGAATTTGCTTTCCGGATATGCCGAGATGGTTAAACATGCACTCATTGATACTAAAAACGAATGGAATGAAATTCTTGCTTTTGATTTTGATGAGATTGATTGGTCTGAGTTAAGTAAACTGGTTGATAGAAGCGTCAAAATCAAAGAAAGGGTTGTTGAGCAGGATCCAAAAGAACAAAACATCCGCAAAGCGCTGAATCTGGGTCACACCATCGGACATGCATTTGAAACTTATTCTTACAGGGTAAATCGTCCCGTTTTACACGGATATGCCGTAATGTGGGGATTGTTATGCGAATTATATTTGTCCCTGGTTCAATTGAATTTTCCAAAAGAAGAATTACTGAAACTCAAATACATGATCAAAGAAAATTATGGTATGTTTGATATTGCATGCGACGATTATGAGGCATTGTATGAGTTGATGACGCATGATAAGAAGAATGATTCAAAGGATATTAATTTTACTTTGCTGTCGGATGTGGGTGAAATTCATATCAATCAAACAGCAGATAAAACCATGATTTTTGATGCGCTGGATTTTTATTGTAACGGTTAAATTAAGATTAATATGAAAAGAACTTTAATCATTGGTGCAAGCAGTAATCCGCAGCGGTATGCATTTATGGCTGCTGAAAAACTGACTGCTTACGGGCACGAAATTGAATTGCTGGGACTTCGTCCTGATGTGGTCGCTGGTAAAACAATTGATACGGATAGAAAACAATATGCTGATATTGATACGGTTACGTTGTATGTTGGCCCGCAACATCAGGAGTCTTATTACGATTATGTGATTGGACTTAAACCCAAAAGGGTGATATTTAATCCGGGAACAGAGAATACGGAGTTTCAGTTGCTGCTGAAAAAGAATGGAATTGATTATGAGGAAGCTTGTACGCTGGTAATGTTGGGTACAGGTCAATATTAATATAATTTTTTATGAAGATAGCATTAATAGGATATGGCAAAATGGGCAAAGTGATTGAAAGGATTGCCCTCGAACGTGGACATCAGATTGTTTCAATCATTGATATTGATAATCAGGATGATTTTAAGTCGGATGCGTTTAAGTCTGCTGATGTGGCCATCGAGTTCACTATGCCACGTATGGCTGTTGACAATATTAAAAAGTGCTTTGAAGCAGATGTGCCGGTGGTTTGTGGTACAACTGGTTGGACTGAAGCTCTTCCGGAACTCAAAAAAGAGATTGATGAAAATGGAAAAACGCTTTTCTGGAGTTCAAATTATAGTTTGGGCGTAAATATCTTCATGGAAATCAACAAAAGACTGGCTGCAATCATGAATGCATTTCCTCAGTATAATGTGGATATGACAGAAATTCATCATACCCAAAAATTAGATGCACCGAGCGGTACGGCTATCACG
>JBILFS010000212.1:0-4411 GCA_044351455.1 Paludibacter sp.
AGTAAAGCCAGTCTTTCTCCGGCATCTTTTTTCTTAGAAGGATGAATATTTAGTTTTTCGCCTGTATCCATCAATACCGCCATGCCAGTTTTCGGAACTACATTCACAGCTTTCATCTGGGCTTCTCTCAGAAATGCTGAATTCATATTGCTGTTGTATCCGTAAGGAGCAATCTGGCAATAATAGAAGGGAATAGTATCTTTTTGATTCCATCTGGCTCTCCAGCCTTCCACCATTTGTTTCATCATGGCTGTGTATGTCTGATATCTGGAAGCATTCGATTCGCCCTGATACCAGATAAATCCTTTGGTAGCATATCCTACAAGCGGATTAATCATGGCATTGTAAAGCATGGTTGGGGTCTGATGCGGATTTTTTACATTCTCATTGGTTGTTGGCAGGGTAGCCTGTGGAAATGACTGTAGCATTTCTTTGTCCATCCAGGCTTCAATGCTCGAACCGCCCCACGAAGTTGCAATCAATCCTACAGGCACTTTCAGTGTTTCCTGCAATAAACGTCCGAAGTAATAGGCCGTTGCGCTGAATTCTTTTACACTGATAGGCATGGCTTCTTCCCATCGACCGGTCATTTCTGCAACAGGATTCATGTTATAAGCCCTTTTCACAGTGAATAATCTTAATTTTGAATTTTCACCTCTGAGGATGTCCATGTTGCCTCCTTCGATGGGTTGAGATTGAAATCCTTTCATAGGCATTTCCATATTACTTTGTCCGGAGCAAATCCACAATTCACCCAGCAAGATGTTGTTGATGGTAAGTGCTTTTCCATCACTGATAATCATGGTGTACGGTCCACCGGCTTTGGATGTTTCGATGGAAGCCACCCAATTTCCATCCTTATCAGCCATCACGGTGTGTTTTTTCAGATTCCAGCTGGTGAAAATAGTCACTTTCTTATCCGGAGTGGCTTTTCCCCAGATTTTGGTCGTTGTTTTTTGTTGCAAAAGCATACCATCGGCAAAGATTGGTGGCAGCTTGATTTCGGCTTTCACCAGGTTTAACATTGCAAATAAGCAAATTGTCAAAAGAATGTGTTTGTTCATTTTTTAAAAATTGAATGATGAATAATATGTTTAAAAATTAAACAGCTTCGATTCTCCTTTTCTGTGACGGTAATCAAAGCTGTTTGTAATAGGTTATTTGTTTATTTAGATACTTTTGCCCGCATGGAATCCCACAAAAGATAACCGATGATGATGGCATACATCAGTAAACCAACCCATTGGGCGCCATCACTTTCCATCCAGGTTTCGCTGTGAATGCTTACGCCGCCAAATCTCAGACCTGCGCTCACAACGCCCATCAGGGCACCGCCTGCAATAAATCCTGAAGCGAGTAAAGTTCCTTTTTCGTGCCGGGCAGTATTCAGTGCTTTGTCTTTGGAACGTGTTGATACATACCAGCTTATCAATCCACCCACCACCAGCGGGGCATTGAGTTCCATCGGAATAAACATCCCCAAAGCAAATGCTAATGCAGGTATTTTGAAGAAGGTAAGGACGATGGAAATGACAGCACCAATGGCATACAAATACCAGGGTGCACCCGAGCCCGACATCAGGGGTTCGATTACGGCTGCCATGGCGTTGGCCTGAGGAGCAACAAGTGCCCCTTCTCCGGTAAATCCATAGGCTTTATTGAGGATGATGATTACGCCACCCACGGTTGCGGCAGATACCAGTGTACCGAGGAATTTCCACGTTTGTTGTTTGGCCGGTGTGGTACCCAACCAATAACCGATTTTCAGGTCGGTGATGAAACCTCCGGCCATCGAAAGTGCTGTACAAACCACACCTCCGATTACCATGGCTGCCACCATGCCTGCTGTGCCATTTAAACCTACTGATACCATCACTACTGATGATAATATTAATGTCATCAAAGTCATGCCTGATACCGGATTAGTACCCACGATAGCAATGGCATTGGCTGCTACTGTTGTAAACAGAAATGCGATTACAGCTACAACGATGATTCCCACAACGGCATGAAGAAGATTATTTACCACACCAAAATAGAAAAAAATAAAGGTTGCCACCAATGCAATCAGAATTCCGATGGTGATAATCTTCATGGGAAGATCTTTCTGGGTTCTCTTTACAAAAAGGTCTTCTTTGCCTTGTTTGCCCTTCAGTTCTTTGGAAGCCAGTCCGATAGCACTTTTAATGATCGACCACGACCGGATGATGCCGATGATACCGGCCATGGCAATACCACCAATACCAATATGACGTGCAAATTCGCGGAAAATATTTTCAGGTGCCATTGCTGACAAACTACCGCCCGCAAATGCCGGATGAATGGTTTGAATGATCGATGCATCGAGTAATGGAAGAACCGGTACAATGATAAACCAAACAAGTATTGAACCTGCTGTGATGATGACGGAATATTTCAGTCCGATGATGTAACCCAATCCTAAAACTGCAGCGCCGAGATTGTTTTTGAAAACTAATTTTGCTTTGTCGGCAAGCATTTCACCATATGGAAGTACCCTGCTGGTAAAGGTTTCTGCCCATCCTCCGAAAGTAGCAACAGCAAAGTCATATAATCCGCCGATGATACCAGCCAGTACCAGCGGTTTGGCCTGATCGCCGCCTTTTTCGCCCGAAACAAGCACCTGCGTGGTGGCAGTGGCTTCCGGGAATGGATATTTTCCGTGCATGTCTGAAACGAAGTATTTTCTGAAAGGAATCATGAAAAGTATTCCCAACACACCACCGAGCAAAGAACTAACGAAAACCTGCAAAAAACTTACGGTAATCTCAGGATATTTTGCCTGCAGGATGTAAAGAGCAGGCAGGGTAAAAATAGCTCCGGCTACAACTACGCCCGAACTGGCTCCGATTGACTGGATAATCACATTTTCACCCAGTGCACCTTTTCTTTTGGAGGCACTGGAAAGTCCGACAGCTATAATGGCAATGGGTATGGCGGCCTCAAAAACCTGTCCGATTTTCAATCCCAGAAATGCTGCTGCTGCTGAAAATAATACTGCCATCAGCAAGCCCAGACTCACCGACCTGAAATTTACTTCGGGATATTGTTTGTCAGGCGACATCAGCGGTTGATATTCTTCGCCTTCTGCCAGTTCGCGGGATGCGTTTTCGGGCAATCCTTTTACTTTTTCTTCTTCCATATGATTTCTTCAGATTTAAAAATTGTTTGAATGAATATGCAAATTTACATAAAAAGTGAGAGAAAATACCATCATTATTTGCTATTTTTGCCGTTCATCCATCAGGCTGAACGATTTAGGAATTTTTATGAACAAAAAGAAGATTACATCACAAGAGCTGGCGGCACAAATTGCGGAGAATCCCAACATCTCCAAAGATAATGCTGAAACCATTCTGAAGCTATTGCTGGAAGGGATTGAATCGTCGTTGCAGCACGGGAAACCGGTGAAAATTGAAAATCTGGGTACTTTTCAGTTGGAATGGACTGATATAGCAACAGAATCGAAAGGGTCGTACCGCATCGTTTTTACGCCGGATGTTGCTGCGAAAAATATAGAAAGTCCTGTTGAAAAATCTACTGCTGAAGTGAAAGATGAAAACCCGGGTAAGTCCGGAATCGATGCTTCAGAACAGGAAGAAATTTCTTTTCAGAAAATCAGGAAGCCCTCTTCCGGAGCATTCAAATTCAAAAGGGAATGGGGTTTGTTTCTGCTTTTCATGATTATTCCGGTCGTCACTTTGTTTTATTTCCTGCATGATGATTTCCGTAATGGATTTAACAGCCTTTTGTTGGGAATACCATCAGAAGAAAATCTGACAATCCCTTCGGGTAGTAACGTGCAGGGTAATGAGATACAGGCATTTATCGATAGTTTACGGGCGGATTCCATCATGAAAGAGGAGGAGTATAAACGGATATTGACAAATATCAGAAAGTATGAGGATATTCTAACTGAAGTTGTTGCTGATGAGGATGTTACGCTCGAGTGGTTGTCGAAAAAGTATTACAATAACGAAATTTTCTGGGTGTATATTTATGATGCCAACAAGGAAAATCTGACCGGTTTCAGACGTGTTAAGCCGGGAACTGAATTGCTCATCCCGCGAATTCCGGCTGAATTGCTCGATACTGCAGATTTGCAAAGTTCTGTGATTGCGTTTAAACTGATGGATATTCTGCTGAATAACAAGGAGGTTGAGCCGCTTGCAGAGACTGAAAATGCTTCAACAGGTATTTCAGAAGCTGTAAAGGTTAATGCTCAAAAAACTGTTCCCGAAAAAACTTCATCTGAAAAGACTGCTCCTCCCCCGAAACGGAAATATGATAAAATTCTTGCTGAGGAAACCTTAGACGTGGGGGAAAGGTTAACTTATTATGCTGATATTTATTATGGTCACCGCGATTTTTGGGTGTATATTTACGAGGCCAA
>JBILFS010000214.1:0-4380 GCA_044351455.1 Paludibacter sp.
CGTGCATTCCTTTGTTCTCAATCTTATCAGGTGTGAAACTTTTTCTTTCTTCTGCCATGATATTTCCTGATTCCCGTGCTATCTCACACACCTTCAAACAAAGGTCTTTATAGAATGAAGTCATATTTTTATTCATTTAAGCTGCAAAATTACGCATTTCTTTAATTTTATTTATCTTTACAACGAAGTTTTATTTTTACTCCGGATACATTTATGAAGTTGATTCAGCTAATCATACGTAACCTCCTGCATTTCAGGAACGAACACTTGCTTTTGATGGCAGGACTTGTCCTGAGTACAGCCATTTTAACATCTGCACTCATTACAGGCGATTCAGTACAAAACAGTTTGCAAACCAATATTGATGTTCGGTTGGGTAAAACCTCTCATGTGTTGTTGACTCAGGAGAAATTTTTCCCTGCCCGGTTTGCCAGGACCATCTCATCATATTTAAAAGCACCCGTTGCGCCGGTTTTACTGTTGCGCGGAGTAGCATCTTCCGATCAAACCGAAGAGAAAGTCACCAATTTGAAAATCTATGGTATAGATGAACAATTTATCCGGTTTGGCAACGGCATCATGCCTGAAACAGATGATAATACAGTCATAATCAACCAGCAACTGGCAGTTCGGCTAAATTTGAAAACCGGCGATGAAATCATGCTCAGGATAGAAAAACCTGGCTTTATAAGCAGCAATGTACCTTTTGTTTCCACTGAAAATAATAAAATTGCAATCAGATTAAAAGTGAAAGCCATTGTTGATAAACAAAACTTTGGCAATTTCAATATCGAAACCAATCAGATTACACCCTATTCGGTTTTTATCCCTATCGAAAAGCTATCCTTACTTAGTTTTGATGATGTTTATGCCAACCTATTGTTGATTGACAGTCCGACCAAACAAAACGCAGAAATTGATTATGCAATCAGAAATTGCTGGACACCGGATGTCATCAACATGAAAATCAGAGAGGTTGAAAATCAAAAAGAACTGATTTCCGACGCAGTATTTATTCCGGACACCATCATCAATCTACTGAAAAATAATCAATTAAACACGCAACCTCATTATACTTATCTTGTCAATAACATCAGAAAAAAGGATAAAGAAACGCCCTATTCATTTGTATCCGGACTTTCGGCATACCCTGATTTTCAACTCAGGGACAATGAAATAGCCCTCAACAGCTGGTTGGCAGAAGATTTGAATGCCGGACTGAATGACACCCTCTGGCTGCGTTATTATACACTGAAGTCATTCCGGAAACTTAAGGAAGATTCGGTGAAAATGGTGGTAAAAAAAATCATTGAAATCAGGGATTTTGCGGCTGATAGCATGTTGATGCCTGCCTTTGAAGGACTTTCAGAAGCAACACATTGCAGCGATTGGAAAGCCGGCATTCCCGTTGATTTTTCGAAAATTCGCGATAAGGATGAAAAATGGTGGGAAAAGTATAAAGGAACACCCAAAGCATTTGTATCTTATTCATTTGCAACGAAATACTGGGGAAATGATTTTGGGAATGCAACCGCAGTGCGATTCAGTGAGGATACCGATTCAGCCAAAATAGCAACAACCTTACTCACAGGATTATCTCCTGCAGGGATGGGATTAATCGTTCACGACATCCGCAATCAGGCCGGATGGTCGGCAAAAAATGCTGTTGATTTTGCACAATTATTTCTGGCGCTCAGCTTTTTCCTGATCATTGCGGCATTTCTGTTAAGCGGTTTATTCTTCTCTATGATGTTATCACAAAGAAGCAAAGAACAGGGAATTTTACTATCAACAGGCATTTCACAAAAAACAATCTTCCGCATTTTCTTTATCGAAGGATTAATAATCACACTGATAAGCAGTATCATTGGTGTCTTTGCAGGTATGGGATTCAGCAAATTAATCATTTATTTTCTGAACACTGCCTGGAATGAAATAGTAAGAACCGACACCATAGGATTTTATTTCAACACCACATCCCTGCTGTATGGATTTCTCGGAAATATGATTCTTTGTAGTATACTCATTTATTTCATCCTGAAAAAACAGTTTAAGAAACAAATACATGCGATAACCCAAAATCAATCACCGACAAATACAATCAGCAAAAGCAGGAAAAAACTCAACATTGTTGCGATTTCATCTTTCATCCTTTTTATAATCCTGATGATATATAATTTCACAGGTGATGATTATCAAAATAGTTCCGTTTTCTTTTTGGGAGGTTTTTTATTGCTGACAGGATTAATATCCATCATCGGACATGGATTCTTATTCTTCAGCATAAAACAAATTAACTCATTAACAATCATCAATTTAGCCTTAAGAAATTTAGGATTTCACTACAAAAGAAACATCCTGATAAGTTCCATTCTAGCCATTGGCGTTTTTATTGTTTTATCGACCGGAGCCAACAGAGTCGATTTTACCCGAAATGCCAACAACAACAGTTCCGGAACCGGTGGATTTATTTATTACATAGAAACCGGTTTGCCGGTTCATGCCGATTTACAAACCACATCAGGACGGGAAGAAGTTGGCATTTCCGATGAAATCAAAGAAACAACTTTCATTCAGTTTTTGCAGTATAAAAATGACGATGCAAGCTGTTTAAACCTGAATAAAATTGTTCGACCAACCATTCTGGGAGTCAGACCCGGGCTACTGGCCAACCGCAACTCTTTTTTCTTCATCAATACAAAAGAAAATACCCCTGAAGGCTGGTCTGTTTTGAACATGCATTTAGCAGAAAATTGTATCCCTGCTGTTGCCGATCAAACAGTAATCACCTGGGGATTAGGGAAAAACATCGGCGACAGCATAGCGTATACCAATGAAAAAGGTCAGCTGCTGTACCTTATTCTTGTGGGAGGGATTGAAAGTTCTGTTTTACAGGGGAACATCCTGATTTCCGAAGAGAATTTCATCCGGCATTTTCCATCTGTCAGTGGCAGCAATATCATCCTTGCCGATGCGGAACCAAATCAATCAGAGGCATTGAAAGAAAATCTTCAGGAAGCATTCAATCAGTATGGAGCCGACATTCAACATGCCACTGAAAGACTCGACACATTTAACTCAGTAACAAATACATATCTCGATATTTTCATGGCATTGGGCATCATCGCATTACTCATAGGAACAATCGGAATTGCCATAGTTATTGTAAAAAGCATCAGATCTGAGAAACAACAACTTGCCATGTTACAGGCTTTGGGGATAAAGCGGAGAGACATCATCAGCATCAACGTCCTGTCGTATACATTTCTTTTAATATCAGGTATAGTTGCAGGAGCAATTTCGACATTTTTTGCCGTTTTTCCCGGTTTGATGAACGCCAATGCACCAGTGCCCCTGATACTCCTGATTGTCATTATTTCCTGCATCCTGTTGAACGGAATTGTATGGATTATCGCTGGCACAAAACTCAGCATCAGCAAGCGTTTTCTTGCAGATATCCGAGGGGAGTGAGGTGCATATTACTTGCAGGAGTGGATATGAGTCGTGTATCAAATGTAAAACGAGATCCATCCAAAGTGCGGAATTTATTGAGGTCGCTGGCATCATTAGGAAAATAATCTTTAAATATTTCTAAATTGCACCTTAAACCCTATCAACCAATCAAATAATCAGTTATATTTGTAATAATTATATTTCTGAATAAAATCTAATTTAAAAAACACCCATATGAAGTTAAAATTCTTATTTTCCACCCTACTGATTTTGTTGACATATATTCAACTGAATGCAAATGATTTATCACAATGGCGCGGTGAGAGCCGGAATGGTATCTACAATGAAACAGGATTGTTGAAGGAATGGCCTGCTGAAGGTCCTAAATTGCTTTGGAATTTCGACGGATTGGGTCAGGGTTTTACATCCGTGACGATTGCTGATGGTAAAATTTTCACAACAGGTCTTGCAAATGGTCAGGGTTTGGTTTTTTGTCTCGACAAACAGGGAAAACAACTCTGGAAAACTGAATATGGCAAAGAATGGGCTGAGTCTTTTCCGGGAACCCGTACCACACTAGTGTATTATAAGAAAAAACTATATATGGCTTCGGGTTATGGTGAAGCAATCTGCATGGATGCAGCTACAGGAAAGAAAATCTGGTCGGTAGACATGTCGGCAAAATATGCTTCCCGTACTCCAAAATGGGGTATTGTTGAAGCTCCGGTTGTTTTGGGCGATAAGGTATTCTTTACACCCGGTGGTCCGGAGGTTGTAATGGTTGCTTTAAACGCCAACAATGGTGCTGAAATCTGGAAATCGAAAGCCACAGGCGATGCATCAGCGTATTGTTCTCCGTTACTCATTGATCATAAAGGTAGAAAAATACTGGTTACTTCGCTGACTAACAATGTGGTAGGTATCGAC
>JBILFS010000215.1:0-4372 GCA_044351455.1 Paludibacter sp.
GTATGTTAATTCCATTGATTGTACCGGTTGATGCGCCCTTGTGGATTATTGCAGTGTCAACTGCTTTTGCAGTAATTTTTGCCAAGGAAGTATTTGGTGGTACAGGAATGAATATATTTAATGTTGCACTGATTACCAGAGCATTTTTATTTTTTGCATATCCTACCTACATGTCGGGTGATACTGTTTGGGTTAGAACTTCAGATACTTTCGGAATTGGTGGTGGTCAGGTAATTGATTCTTATTCAGGAGCAACTGTTTTGGGACAAATTTCAACTGCATCGGTACCAAATCCTCAATTACTCGATACTACCGGAAACGCGATTGGTTTCTGGGAGGGTTTTGTAGGACTCATACCGGGCTCCATTGGTGAAACTTCAGTAATTGCTATCCTGATAGGTGCTGCTATCTTGCTCTTCACAGGAGTTGCAAGCTGGAAAACAATGTTTTCGGTCTTTATTGGCGGAGCACTGATGGCACTTGTATTTAACTTAATTGGTCCGGATACTGCAAAAGCACAGTTCCCATGGTATAATCATCTTGTATATGGTGGTTTTGCATTTGGTGCTGTATTTATGGCTACCGACCCGGTAACTGCTGCCCGTACCGAAACAGGTAAATGGATTTATGGCTTTCTGATTGGAGTGATGGCAATTGTAATCAGGGTGTTAAATCCCGGATATGCTGAAGGTATGATGCTCGCAATTCTCCTGATGAATATTTTCGCTCCACTGATTGATTATTATGTTGTGGATGCCAATATTAAACGCCGTCTGAAACGTTCAGGTAATGCTAACAACTAAATGCTGAAAACGATGAATACAAATACAAACGGATATACAATGATCTATGCAACCATCATGGTTGTAATTGTAGCATTGATGCTTGCAGTAGTATCAAGTGCTTTGAAATCGACGCAGACAGCCAATATCGAACTGGATAAAAAGAAGCAAATTCTTAATTCATTAAAAGTTGATCTGGAAAATAAAGATATTGCTAAAGTGTATGATGAAATCATTACCAAAGCAATCCTGATTAATTCTAAAGCTGAAGTTATCAGTGAAGATAAAAAGGAAACCTTTGATACTGATTTTAACAAAGAAATGGGAAAAAAACCGGAAGAAAGAAAATTACCTGTTTATATTGCAAAATATAATGGTAAGACTTTATACATTCTGACTTTAAAAGGTGCAGGTCTTTGGGGACCAATCTGGGGATATGTTGCGCTGAATGAAGATAAAAATTCAATTTTCGGAACGTATTTTTCACATGCCAGTGAAACCCCGGGACTTGGTTCTGATATTGCAACTACCGGATTTCAGAATAAATTTATCGGAAAACATATTTTGAATGACCAAAAAGAATTTGTTTCAATTGGTATCATGAAAAAAGGTCAGACTGATACAAAGAGAGAGCAGATTGATGCGCTTTCGGGTGGTACTATCACCAGTAAAGGTGTTGAAAAAATGTTGTATGATTGTATGTCACTATACGAAGAGTTTTTCGTTTTAAATAATGGAGGAAATGTGCAATGAGTAAATTATTTTCAAATCAAATAAAAGACATATTTTTAGGTCCATTCAATAAAAATAATCCGGTTACTGTTCAGGTTTTGGGAATTTGTTCTGCTTTGGCAGTAACATCAAAACTGGAACCTGCTATTGTGATGGGTGTGTCAGTTACAATTATTGTAGCATTTTCTAATGTGATTATTTCATTGTTGCGAAATACAATCCCGAATCGTATCAGAATTATTGTTCAGTTGGTGGTTGTTGCTGCCCTTGTGACCGTTGTAAGTGAGTTTTTGAAAGCATATGCTTACGATGTTAGTGTTCAACTATCTGTTTATATTGGATTGATTATTACCAATTGTATTCTGATGGGACGTCTCGAAGCCTTTGCAATGGCCAACAAGCCCTGGGAATCATTTGTTGATGGTCTCGGCAATGGATTTGGTTATGCCTGGATACTTGTTGCAGTTGCATTCTTCCGTGAATTGTTTGGTTCCGGTACATTTTTCGGAATTCAGGTTGTTCCACAGTCGTTCTACGATGCAGGATATGTAAACAATGGATTGATGATTCTGCCTCCGATGGCATTAATTCTGGTAGCTTGTATTATCTGGATACAACGTGCAAAAAATAAAGATTTACAGGAAAAATAATCGAAATCAGTTTAATAAGTTCATTAAAATTATAAACAAAGACTTTCGGTTCTTTTCTCCGGAAATTAAATAGAAAAAAATATGGAAAACGTAGCCAGTATATTTGTAAAGTCGATTTTTGTCGACAATATGATTTTTGCATTTTTTCTCGGAATGTGTTCTTATCTTGCCGTGTCAAAAAATGTAAAAACTTCATTAGGATTGGGTATTGCTGTAATTTTCGTTTTAGGAATTACATTACCGGTTAATTACCTCCTCGAAAATTATGTTTTAAAAGAAGGTGCACTCAAATGGTTAAGTCCTGAATTGAAATCAATGGACCTTAGTTATCTTGCATTCATTCTTTTTATTGCTGTAATTGCAGCAATGACACAGTTGGTTGAAATGGCAGTTGAAAAGTTTAGTCCATCACTTTATTCCTCATTGGGAATATTTCTTCCTCTTATTGCTGTAAATTGCGCCATCATGGGTGGTTCACTATTTATGCAACAAAGGGCATTTGGAAATGTTGCTGAAGCAACTTCTTATGCCATCGGTTCAGGGGTGGGATGGATGCTTGCCATTGTTGGACTTGCTGCCATACGAGAAAAAATGGAGTATTCAGATGTGCCTGCTCCACTGAGGGGATTGGGAATAACATTTATTACCGTAGCATTGATGGCTATGGCATTTATGTGCTTCTCGGGTCTGAAAATCTGATCATTACAACAATTCAAATTCGTAAATAATAACCAATAAAATGTGCCCGCAGATTCAATGTTAAAAGATAATGATGACATTTGAAAGGGATTATAATTATGATTTTAGCAATTAATTCAACAATGGTTATCACCAGTCTGATTGTTTTTCTTTTGGTGATATTGCTTTTGGTTGTAGTTTTACTCGTAGCCAAAAGATATCTGGTTGTATCCGGAGAAGTTACAATAACAATCAATGGTGAAAAACAGGTCGTAGCTGAAGCGGGAAGTAATCTGCTTGGAACACTTTCTGCTCAAAATATCTTTTTACCTTCTGCTTGTGGCGGTGGTGGTTCTTGTGCCCAGTGCCGTTGTCAGATAACTGAAGGTGGTGGAGAAATTCTTCCAACTGAGACTGTACACTTCTCCAGAAAAGAGATCAAGGATAACTGGAGATTAGGTTGTCAGGTGAAAGTTAAGAATGATATGTCTATTCAAATGGATGAATCTATCCTGGGTGTAAAAAAATGGGAGTGTGAGGTTGTTTCCAATAACAACGTGGCAACTTTCATCAAGGAATTTGTGGTAAAACTTCCTGAAGGTGAAAAACTTAATTTCAAACCGGGTGGTTATATTCAGATTGATGTGCCTACTTATGATATTAAATTCTCTGACTTTGCAGTGGAAGACAGATTTCGTGGAGACTGGGATAAGTTTAAGATGTGGGATTTAAGCTGTAAAAACGATGAGGAAACCATGCGTGCTTATTCTATGGCCAATTATCCTGCTGAAGGAAATATCGTGATGCTGAACGTGCGTATTGCTACGCCACCTTTCGACAGAGCTGCGAATAAGTGGGCTGATATCAAACCGGGTATTTGTTCGTCTTATATCTTCAATCTGAAGCCGGGTGATAAGGTTTGGGTTTCCGGTCCGTTTGGTGAATTCCATCCTTTATTGCATACAAACCGTGAAATGCTTTATGTAGGTGGTGGCGCCGGTATGGCTCCTTTGCGTTCGCATGTGCTTCATTTATTGAATACATTGAAAATAACCGACCGTAAGATTACGTATTGGTATGGTGCCCGTTCGAAAAATGAGATATTCTATGAAGAGGATTTCAGAAAACTCGAAAAAGAATTCCCGAACTTCACATTTAATATCGCATTGAGTGAACCTCAGCCTGAGGATAACTGGACTGGTTATGTAGGATTTATTCACAAGGTAATTCACGATGAATATCTGAGTAAACACGATTCTCCTGAAGATATTGAATATTACATGTGTGGTCCTGGTCCTATGGCGAAAGCAGTTGAAAAAATGCTGTTCGATCTTGGTGTGCCGCGCGAAATGCTCATGTTCGATGATTTTGGAGCATAACCCATTATCAGTAAGTTTTAAAATAACAGAGAACTGTTTACCTACCCTGGTAAGCAGTTTTTTTTATCGGTATATTTCATTATTTTTGCAAATGAATTAGTGCAAACAATGCTCATTTTCTGAAAAATTCAGTTCTATGGTAAGTATCGCT
>JBILFS010000217.1:0-4363 GCA_044351455.1 Paludibacter sp.
GGTATCGGTGGTTCAATGGATTATGTTATTCCCGATATTGACAGATAATAAAAAAGAATTTTAGTTATGGCTTAATCCCCGCATTTATTATAAAGGCATGAAAGAAAACTTTGTTAAACCATTGGAATTTACCGGCATAACGCACTGGATCGATACTACCCTGCACAGTTTGATGCCGGCCGGTTGGGCAATTTTTACAGAACTGGTATTGGTAGGTTTTGCACTGATTGTATTGTATGCAATTCTTGCTATGATTTTAATTTATGTTGAAAGAAAGATTACTGCATTTTTTCAGGCGAGAATCGGACCCAACAGGGTTGGAAAATATGGAATTTTTCAATCGCTTGCCGATGTAATTAAAATTCTGATCAAGGAGTTAATCAAAATTAATAAAGCTGATCGTTTTTTATTTTACCTTGCTCCATTCTTCGTAATTGTTGCTTCTATGTTAACATTCGGCGCAATTCCTTTTGGCGAGAATTTGCATGCAATTGATTTTAACATCGGGATATTTTATGTCATTGCCGTTTCCTCCTTAGGCATTATTGGAATCTTACTTGCCGGTTGGTCGAGCAATAATAAGTATTCGATGATTGGAGCCATGCGTAGTGGCGCTCAATTTGTAAGTTATGAGTTATCCGCAGGTTTTGCCCTGATGACCATGGTGGTACTCTCAGGTACTTTACAGCTCAGCGAGATCATTGAATCGCAGCGTTATTGCTGGAATATCTTCAACGGACACATTGCATCATTAGTTGCTTTTCTTATCTATCTGATATCCGGACATGCGGAAACAAACCGTGGTCCGTTCGACTTACCTGAAGCCGAATCAGAATTAACAGCAGGC
Organism: Paludibacter sp.; assembly: GCA_044351455.1. GTDB lineage: Bacteria > Bacteroidota > Bacteroidia > Bacteroidales > Paludibacteraceae > Paludibacter. Next base: position 848 of record JBILFS010000217.1, read on the forward strand.
TATCATACCGAATATTCAGGACTTCAGTTTGGATTTTTTTACTTAGCTGAATATCTGAACATGTTCATCATAGCATCCATTGCAGCTACCGTTTTCCTTGGAGGATATTTACCCCTGCAGGTTGCCGGATGGGATGGATTCAATCAGATTATGTGGTATATTCCCAGCTGGATATGGTTTACCGGCAAAGTCAGTTTTCTGATATTCCTGAGTTTATGGGTCAGATGGTCGTTCCCGCGCCTCCGCATCGACCAGTTACTGAATCTTGAATGGAAGTACCTCTTACCCATCAACTTAGTCAATTTAATACTGATGGTACTTTTGGTACTGGCAGGATTAACACTCAATGACATATTTTAATAAGTTAAGCAATGAGATCGTTCAAACAATATACAACAGACATGTTCACGGGGATAAAATCCCTGCTAAGTGGATTAAGCGTTACCTGGAAAGAACTCTGGACACCGAAAGTCACCAGACAATATCCGGAAAACAGAAAAGAACTTGTGATTTCCGACAGATTCCGGGCAGAATTAGTAATGCCCCACGACGAAAACAATCAGCATGCCTGTACTTCCTGTGGTATATGCGAATTGAATTGCCCGAACGGAACCATCAAAATCACTTCAAAAATCATTGAAACAGAAGATGGTAAAAAGAAAAAGATACTCGAACGTTATATGTATGATTTGGGTATGTGTACTTTTTGCAACCTTTGCGTAATCACCTGTCCTTCTGATGCCATCATTTTCAGCAATAATTTCGAAAATTCCACATTCACGAGGGCAAAACTGATCAAACAACTCAATCAGGAAGGTTCGTCGCTCAGAAAAAAAGAAGAAACAAAAGTAAAAACAGATAAAGCATCCTGAATTTAAAAATTTCAATCAACATGACAGAAAATATCCTGTTTTATTTGCTTGCAACCGCCATATCGGTTTTTTCAATCATGGCTGTTACATCCACACGGCTCATCAGGTCGGCCGTTTATCTCTTGTTTGTGCTGCTGGGTGTGGCCGGTTTATTTCTGATGCTGGATTATGAATATCTCTTTGCAGTTCAGACAGCGGTATATGCCGGTGGTATCATGGTGTTGTTTATTTTCGCCATTCTGCTTACCCAGAAACCGGGTGATAAAATTACCAAGGAACCTTTGAGTCAACGAATCGGAGCCCTCGTTTTATCATTGGCAGGACTTGCCTTTTCTGCGCACATCATTTACTACAACATCAACAGGGTATATAAACTTACCGGTCATCATGAAATTGACACACAAATCATTGGAAAGGCCCTGATGGGCACCGGTAAATTTCAGTATCTGCTTGCCTTTGAAACAATCAGTGTTATGTTGCTTGCCTGCATAGTAGGAGCCATCATGATAGCCAGAAAACGTCATTAAAACGCATTAAAATATTCACCTATGTACGATTCATTCATCAGTTTATTCACAGGAACGATACCGCTGGAAGCTTATATCGTCGTCAGTTTGATTATGTTTTTTGCCGGCGTTTATGGCTTTATTTCCAGAAGAAGCTTGTTGATGGTGCTTATTTCAGTAGAATTAATACTGAATGCGGCAGATATTAACTTTGCAGCCTTCAACAGGTATTTGTATCCTGAAAATCTGGAAGGATTTTTCTTTGCCATGTTCACCATTGCGATTTCTGCCTGTGAAACAGCGGTTGCTATCGCCATCGTAATCAATATTTACAGAAATCTCGGAAATGTGGAAGTTGAAAGTATAGAAACGATTCAGGAACCTGAAAACAATCCTCAGAATCTTCAATTATAACCATTCTATTGATGTAATTATGCAACATACCATTTTAATATTGATTTTACCGCTGCTTAGTTTTGTTGTACTCGGACTGATGGACAACCGCTGGAAAGCCAAAGTAGCGGGGACAATCGGGACAACCGTTTTAGCTGTTGTGGCACTCCTATCCTATTACACTGCCTGGTTATATTTTAGCAGCAACAATCCTGATGGAATTCATCAAACCATTATTCCCTATAATTTTGAATGGGTAAAATTCACGGAAAAACTTCACATTGAACTGGGAATTTTAATCGACCCGATTTCTGTGATGATGCTGGTGGTTATATCCACTGTTTCTCTGATGGTTCATATTTACAGTCTGAGTTACATGCACGGAGAAAAGGGTTTTGAAAGATATTATGCATTTTTATCGCTGTTTAGTTTTGCGATGCTGGGACTGGTTCTCGCAACCAATATTTTTCAAATGTATATCTTTTGGGAATTAGTGGGCGTTTCTTCCTACTTGTTAATTGGATTTTACTATACCAAACCCGAAGCAGTTGCTGCTTCCAAAAAGGCGTTCATCGTAACCCGTTTTGCCGATCTTGGATTTTTGGTTGGTATCTTAATCCTGTCGTATTACACCCAAACTTTTGATTTTGGCATACTTACATCAGGTGATGGCAGCATTTTTCAATCGGCTACCGGAATTACATTCATGGGCATGTCGGTATTGAGCTGGGCGCTGGCACTCATTTTCATTGGTGGTGCAGGAAAATCAGCCATGTTTCCACTGCATATCTGGTTACCGGATGCGATGGAAGGTCCTACACCTGTTTCAGCACTGATACATGCCGCCACGATGGTTGTTGCAGGCGTTTATCTTGTTGCAAGATTATTTCCTGTTTACTTTGGATACGCACCGGAAGTGTTACATGGCATAGCGTGGGTAGGTGCTTTCACCTCTCTCTTTGCCGCTGCGATTGCCTGCGTACAAACCGACATCAAACGTGTTTTAGCATATTCAACCATCTCACAAATCGGATTTATGATGGTCGGACTGGGAGTGTCCGGCATGGGCGGTCATCATGGATTAGGCTATATGGCATCCATGTTTCATCTGTTTACCCATGCGATGTTCAAAGCCTTGTTATTCCTCGGTGCAGGTTCGGTTATTCATGCGGTTCACAGCAACGAAATGAGTCAAATGGGCGGACTGAGAAAATACCTTCCGTTTACCCACATTACATTCCTGATAGCCTGTCTGGCCATTGCCGGCATACCACCATTCTCCGGTTTCTTCAGTAAAGATGAAATACTTGCCGCAACTTTCGAACACAGTCAGGCCATCGGATGGATTATGAGTTTTATTGCCGGACTCACAGCCTTTTACATGTTCCGGTTGTATTTCGGCATTTTCTGGGGAAAAGACAAACAATATCATCACAAACCGCATGAATCACCCATGCCCATGTTACTTCCGCTGATTACACTGGCCGTGATTACCATTTTTGCCGGGTTCATACCCTTTGGTGAGTTTGTTACCAATGATTACGCACCCTATCACATTCATTTGAACATGCAGGTTGCCATTACAAGTGTTGTTATTGCGGTTATTGCTATTGTACTTGCCACCATCCTGTACAGGAAGGAAAATAAAATTCCCGAAAAACTGGCTTTAACATTTTCAGGATTGCATAAGGCAGCATCAAACAGATTTTACATTGATGAAGTCTATCAGTTTATCACCAAAAAAA
>JBILFS010000218.1:0-4358 GCA_044351455.1 Paludibacter sp.
ATCAAGGGCGAATAATTATTCGCCCCAACGGTTTCCGATACCCCCATCATCAAGGACGAATAATTATTCGCCCCAACGGTTTCCGATACCCCCATCATCAAGGACGAATAATTATTCGCCCCAACGTTATATAATAAAGAAAATTTCAATTATATTTGTTGCCTGAAAAATTTTATCTGAAATAATGCCAAAAGAAGCAAAATCAACATACAAACCTGATATTCATCACAGACGTTCAATTCGTCTAAAAGGATACGATTATTCACAGGCAGGATTATATTTCATTACGATATGCACACATGAAAGGGCATGTTTGTTTGGTAATATTATCCATAATACTTTATCCGAAATGAAATTAAACGATGCAGGAAAATTTGCAGATGAATGTTGGCGTGCAATTCCGCAACATTTTCCGAATGTAATTTTACACGCATATATTATAATGCCGAATCATATTCATGGAATAATTGAATTGAATTGGAATGGTATGAACGTTGGGTCGAATAATTATTCACCCCAACCACCACCCCAACAACCATTTGCATCACCATCCAAAACAATTGGTTCGGTGATACGTGGTTTTAAGATTGGGGTAACAAAATGGTTCCAGCAAAATACCTGCATTAAATCAGTTTGGCAGCGTAATTATTACGAAATTATTATTCGTGATGCACAATCGCATCAATATATTACAGATTATATCATCAGTAATCCTGTTAAATGGAAAAATGATAAATTTCACACAAATTCAATCCTTAATCACCCCTAAAAGAAAATCACATGCTCCATTTTTATATCAACCAGCATTTATCAATCCGGGAAATCTCCATGAAGGATGCGGATGCCATATTTCAAACGATAAATACACAAAGGATGTATTTAGGAAAATGGCTGCCCTTTGTTGAGTTTACAACTGAAGAATCTGATACAGAGGACTATATCCGATCGGTAAAAAAATTGCCTGAGAATCACCCTGACAAGGTTTTTGTCATTCATGAATACGGGAAATTTGCGGGAATTGCAGGATACAAAGATACCGATTTGCAAAATCTGAAAACAGAAATCGGTTACTGGCTGTCGGAGCCATACCAGGGCAACGGCATCATGACTGCTGTCGTGAATAAAATGCTTGCATATGCTTTCAACGAAATGAAAATGAACAGGGTACAGATCAAATGTGCTGTCGGAAATACCCGCAGCAGCAATATCCCGAAACGTCTTGGTTTTAGCTTCGAAGGTATTGAAAGGGCCGGCGAATTGCTTTCAGGAGGAGTTTTTGCGGATTTGGAAGTGTATAGTTTGCTGAAAGGTGAGTATAATTCAGGAATTTGATTGTATATTTGCATCTTTCACTTGTTGCACCCTTTTCCCATGAAGATTTTTTTCTTCCTGATGTTAATCTTTTACCCGTTGATGCTGACTGCAAGGAATTTTACAGTCAGCGGATACGTGCGTGTGGCCGGATCGGGTGAGTCGGTTATCAATTGCTCGGTCTTTGAGACAAAAAAACTTCAGGGTACATCTACCAATAATTTCGGTTTTTATTCGCTTACACTGAATGAGGGAAGTATTGCACTAAGGTTTTCCTGTGTAGGTTTCCGGACAGAAAATATTCCAATCAAACTGAATAAGGATACCGTAATCAATATTCTTCTTGCAGAAAGTATTGAACTAAACGAGCTGACTGTGCTGGCCGAACGAAAAGAAACGGGCATCAGGGGTTCGCAGTTGAGTACGGTGGATGTGCCGGTCAAAATGATTCGGTCGGTGCCTGCGCTGCTGGGCGAAACGGATGTGCTCAAGACTTTGCAAATGCTGCCGGGTGTACAGGGTGGCACGGAGGGTTCTTCAGGTTTTTATACCCGCGGTGGTGGCCCCGATGAAAATCTTTTTCTGCTCGATGGTATCCCGGTTTATAATGCCAATCACATGGCGGGTTTTTTCTCTGTTTTCAATGCCGATGCCGTAAAATCCGTCACTCTTTACAAGGGGGGCTTTCCTGCGCGTTTTGGTGGTCGCCTTTCTTCGGTAGTGGATGTCAGGATGAATGATGGGAATAATCAGAAATTGTCGGGAAGCGTTTCCGCCGGACTGATTTCCTCCCGCATCAATATCGAAGGGCCTTTGTTCAGTAAAAAGACCACTTTTCACTTAGCCGCCCGAAGGAGTTACCTCGATTTGCTTACCCGTCCGCTTTTCAACATGATTGAAAACAATGTGGATATCAAAGCTGAAGCCGGTTATTACTTCTATGATGTAAATCTGAAAATTGTGCACCGCTTTTCGGATCGTGATCAGATTTTTTTTACCAATTACTTTGGTGATGATGTGATTGATGCTCAGGTGCTTGACCAATACGATGTGACAGATAACGGCTATAAACAGGGCAATATTCTCATCGACTGGAAATGGGGCAATGTCATCAGTTCCCTGCGCTGGAATCATCTTTTCGGAAACAAACTTTTCATGAATGCCACTGTTTCTTTTACCAATTACCGGTTTGATATGATGATGGGTAACCGGGATGTAACAGTTGTCAATCAACCTTTTGAAGAGAAAATATCTGGTGCAAGTCTGGGTTATTTTTCCGGGATAAGCGATATGTCTTACAAAGCTGATTTCGATTATACTCCGGCATCTAATCATGATGTGAAATTTGGTCTCTCTGCTATTCAACATGTGTTCAAGCCTGGTATCACAGTAGATTTGGATGGTTATGATACGGATGCACTTATCAAAGATACTGTCTATGGTAATGCCAATATACCATCATTGGAAACAGGTGTTTATGTCGAGGATAATATTCAGTTCAATGATTGGGTTAAAGCCAATATCGGGTTGCATTATGCCGCTTTTCGTGTCAGAGATGTTTGGTTTCATGATATTCAGCCCCGTTTGAGTATGCGTGTTCTGCTTAATGATGATATTTCATTCAAGGCAGGTTTCGCTTCTATGTCGCAATACATGCACTTGCTTTCTTACAATAATTTTACCTTGCCCAACGATTTGTGGGTGCCTGCTACTGATGTTACAGCGCCTATGAAATCAGTTCAATATTCCGCAGGATTTTTTTATCAGTGGAAGAAAACACTGGATTTTTCCATCGAAGGGTATTATAAATCCATGGATAATGTGATTGAGTACATGGATGGCGCAACTTTTTTTGGTTCGTCGGGCGACTGGGAAAAGAAAATAGTTGCAGGCAAGGGTAAGTCGTACGGACTGGAATTGCTGGTGCAAAAGAATTTTGGTAAAACAACCGGATGGATCGGATATACCTGGTCACGGACACTCCGCCAATTCAATCGGCAGGGACAACTTATCAATAACGGAGAGATTTTTCAGGCTAAATACGACCGACCTCACGATTTGAGTGTTTTGCTGACCCATCGTTTGAATGAAAAAATTGAATTTTCGGGATCTGTGAAATATACTTCCGGGAATATGGTAACATTACCCATGCAGGATTACAGGGGATTTTCGGAGTTCGACAGCAAAATTCCGTATTTTACCCGAAGGAACAATTACCGGCTTCCCGATTATTTCAGGGTTGATGCGGGAGTGAATCTGCATAAACAATTAAAAAAAGGCAAACAAACCTGGATGATTGGTATTTACAACCTGACCAACCAGATGAATCCGTTTTATGTATTTGTGGCAACCAACAAAAAACCCGATCCTGTTACCGGTGAGTTGGTTTCGGTGCGATCGTTGAATAAAATTACCATCTTTCCGATCATTCCTTCGGTGAGTTATGTTTATAAGTTTTGAGTATGAGATATTCGGCCATTCATATCATATTTTTTCTTTTATTGATGTTTGCTTTCAGCAGTTGCATCAACGAAATTGAATTCGACGAATCGCAGTCGGCCCCCATGCTCACTATCAATTGTTTAACCACTCCCGATACCATTCTCAGGGTTAATCTACACAAATCCAGGTTTTTCCTGAGTACCGCTTCGTCGTTCGATGTGGTGACCGACCATACCATGAGATTATTTGTGAATGGCGTTTTAAAGGAAACGATGACGGTGAAAAATAACCAGTATCAGAGTAAATACAAACCCAAGGCAGGCGAGAAACTGATGCTGGAAGTCCTTCGTCCCTCCGGTGGCAGCATGGTGGTTTTTGCATCCACAACACTTCCACTTAAACCTGTTTTGTTAAATGTTGATACTGTATCAGTCAATAATTCAACATCCTATCTTGTAAATGACTCAGCCCGGAATCAGCAGGGTCAGCTTTACAAGGATACCCTGGCACGACTCATCAACAGGCGCGTAGACTATAAAATTCAAATACGGGATTCTCTGGCTCAGGAAAATTTCTATCGCATCAAAATTTTTCTTTTTCATTAT
>JBILFS010000277.1:0-3681 GCA_044351455.1 Paludibacter sp.
CCGAGGGTGTATTGTTGTAAAAGTGTATCGTTTTCGAGCAATTTAACATGAATCAGTATCCGGTTAGGATTGTACCTGTCGGAGCCCTGAAAAGCTATTCCCAGCCATCCGTTTCCCTGATTTGTTTTGTTGAAATTGAGTACCTCAACAGTGTTGGCAAAAGCAAAGAATTTTTTAGAATTTTTATCATCAAGAATTTTAATTAACTCCTGATATTCGTAATCCACCATTTTGGACAGACGGTCTTCGGCAACATAGCGTGCAGGCTGACCATCGTTGTAAAAAAAATCGCTATAGGATTTGTCGTAAGCAGAAACCGATTTAGCAACCGTATTGGAAGCACCACCAGCCTGAAAAAGGTGACGGGCAGTTTCCTGTCCACCACCTATTTCTGCTATAGTACCATAAAACCGGGAATGCAGATTAATCTGAACCGATTTTTCCTTGGTGCTGAGTGACTTATTCATTTTTTATTCAAAAAATGCAAATCCTGAGTTTTATTTTGCAAATGATACAGCTCTGGTTTCTCTGATAACAGTGATTTTAACCTGTCCCGGATAAGTCATTTCATCCTGAATTTTCTTGGCTATATCAAACGACAGCAATTCTGTTTCTTTATCATCAATCTTGTCGGCACCCACGATTACCCTGAGTTCGCGACCAGCCTGAATGGCGTATGTTTTAACAACGCCCGGATAAGAAGCCGCCAGATTTTCCAGATCATTCAACCTTTTGATATATGCTTCTACAATTTCGCGACGGGCACCCGGACGGGCACCGGAAATGGCATCACAAACCTGAACAATCGGAGCAATAAGTGTTTCCATTTCAACCTCATCGTGGTGAGAACCAATGGCATTACAAACATTGGGTTTTTCCTTATATTTCTCTGCGAGACGCATACCGAGGATAGCATGTGGCAATTCCGGTTCATCATCAGGCACCTTGCCAATGTCGTGTAACAAACCGGCACGTTTGGCCGTTTTTGGATTCAAACCAAGTTCAGAGGCCATGGTAGCACAAAGATTGGCGACTTCTCTGGAGTGTTGCAACAGATTTTGTCCGTATGATGAACGATATTTCATTTTCCCCACCAAACGAATCAGCTCGGGATGAAGTCCGTGAATACCCAAATCAATGGTGGTACGTTTACCGATTTCAATAATTTCTTCTTCAACCTGTTTGCGAACCTTGTTAACAACCTCTTCAATTCTGGCAGGGTGAATACGACCGTCGGTTACCAGTTGATGCAACGATAAGCGGGCAATCTCGCGGCGAACCGGGTCGAAGGCTGAAAGCACAATGGCTTCAGGAGTATCATCCACAATGATTTCCACACCGGTAGCGGCTTCCAGCGCACGGATATTGCGTCCTTCGCGACCAATAATTCTTCCTTTAATCTCATCAGAATCGATGTGGAATACAGTAACGGAGTTTTCGATGGCAGTTTCAGTAGCAACTCTTTGGATAGAATTAATAATAACTCTTTTAGCTTCTTTGGTAGCAGTCATTTTAGCTTCTTCCATGATATCGTTGATATACGACATGGCATTGGTTTTTGCTTCATCTTTCAGTGCTTCCACCAATTTAGCTTTCGCTTGTTCTGCTGATAAACCTGAAATGCTTTCCAGTTGATCCTGTGCTTGTTTGGTTAAATGTTCAAGATCGGATTTCTTTTTTTCAAGGACCAGAACCTGTTGTTCGTTGGATTCCTTCAACACATCAATCTCATTAGATTTGCGTTGAATTTCCCCCTGTTTTTGGTTCAGTTGCATTTCTCTTTGCTGAACCCTTACTTCCCTTTCCTGAATTTTGGCATTGCGTTGCTGAACCTGTTGCTCGTGTTCTGACTTCAGAGCGATGAATTTTTCCTTTACTTCAATCAGCTGATTTTTCTTTATAAGTTCCACTTCAGCGAGTGCATCCTTTTTGGTTTTTTTATTGACGCTGTTGAGAATCAGAAAGACGCCTCCGCCTCCTGCTATCAAAGCAATCAAACCGGTTATTATATACATCATATTGTCATTACTTAAATTGTTATTTGATTTGTTGTTTTTATTTTGTTTTTAATTCCATTCATAAATATTAAAAAAAAACGCAGGCCTGCATGTATATGCAAACTTGCGGAAATTGATAAAAGGGACTTATAACTTATTCTATGCCAAGTACTTCATTCAGTTCAGCATCCAGTTCTCTGATCTTATCTTCCAGAGGCAAAGTGCTTATACTAAATTCATTTTTTGAGAGACCCACTGCAAGTTGAAAAGCAACCAGCTTGAGGACCTCTTCATAGGTTCTTTGAGGATATTTTTTTTGATATTCATGCAGAAAGTTCAAAACCTTTTTCTCTGCATTTCTGTACATTTCCTCCTCTTTTCTCTGAATATTCAAAGGAAGCCGGAAACCCTCTATTTGTACATGTATTAAAAATTTCTCCTCTTTATTGTCCATCGCTCTATTCATCTATGAGAGCCAAACATTGATCAATTTCCCGCACCAATTTGTCAATTTGCTTTTTTGCCTGGTCTTTCTTTTCTGTTTGACCACCAAACTGAACCGCAATCGACAAATGATCATTTTTCTTTCTCAATTCAAGAATTTCGCTGTGTGCCTTCATCAGATTTTCATGCTCCTGAATCAAATCAGCCTTTAATTGCTTGTTTTGAGCCTGTAATGACTTGTACTCCGAAATAACTTTTCGCAGTTTATATTCAAATGCGTCGATTAATTCCTGGTACTGATTTGTCATTTCATCAAAAAATATCCTACAAATATAAACAATTGATTTTAATAAATCAAATTTTAAAATGTTTTTTAATTTTTTGACATAATTTCTTCCGCTTTTTGCATGGCTGCAGTAATGTTGCTGAAGATATTCTCAGATCCAACAATTTTATCAATTCCTGATTTTTGCAGCGCTGATTTTACCGAATCATTCACTCCGGAGAGCAGGATTGTTGTTTTTTCATGTGTCGATAATTTTATCAGACTTTCCAGGTTATGAATACCTGTGGAATCAATAAACGGCACTTTTCTCATTCGGATTATTCTGACTTTTGGTTTATCTCCGATTTGCATCATGGTTTCTTCAAACTTATTGGCAATTCCAAAGAAGAACGGGCCTTCAATTTCATAAACCTCAACTCCTTTTGGTAAAATGAGTTTGTCAGTGTCGGTGTTACCTTCAATATAATCAGCCTCATTAATTCCCTGTTTGAAAATATTGATCTGTGTTGTTTCAGAAATACGTTTTAAAAATAGCACTACAGCAAGTAACAGCCCGATTTCAATAGCGATTGTAAGGTCGAAAATCACTGTCAGCAAAAAAGTTATCAACAAAACTGCTGCATCCTGTTTCTGACCTCTCAATATATTTTTGAAAGTTCTCCATTCGCTCATATTGTAAGCCACCACTACCAGTACTCCGGCCAGACAAGCCATGGGAATGTGTTTTGTGAGATTTCCGAGAAAAAGCATAATCAGCAATAAGACTATTGCATGGATGATGCCAGCCACCGGTGTTTTTCCTCCATTGTTGATGTTGGTCATGGTGCGCGCTATGGCTCCTGTTGCCGGTATACCTCCAAAAAAAGGAGTCACAATATTGGCAATTCCCTGAGCGATTAATTCAGTGTTTGAATGATGCTTATCACCGGTAACACCATCGGCTACAGTGGCTGA
>JBILFS010000220.1:0-4330 GCA_044351455.1 Paludibacter sp.
GCAAATGCAACCGACATACTACTAATAAGCAGCACAACAGTATTAATTACACCAAATGTAACACTAAGCTCTAAACTTGACTCGTGGAAATTTTCAGAATATTGCACCCTGAAAATTGAATAAACCAAAAACAAACCTCCAAACAAGAGAAGTTCTGTAAAAATAAAAAGCCACATGCCTAATTTTTGGGCTTCGTCGTCGCGATGTACGTGGGCGTGAGTTACTTGATTGCTCATAATAAACTAATTATCATTGAAAATTATGATTACAAATTATGATTGATAGTCATAAGGATTTTTCTTAACAACAGGATCTTCATCAAAGTTTTCGAGTGAAGGTGGTGAAGGTATCGTCCATTCCAGTGTCGAACCTTTCCATGGATTCGCAGGAGCCGGTTCACCTTTTTTAGCACCTTTTACAAGATTAACCACCATCATTATCATGGCAACAAACAATAAAACACCACCAACAGTAGAAATTATCTGCGCCCACTGAAATTCGGGAAGATAGTCGTAATACCTGCGTGGCATACCCTGAAATCCGATTATAAACTGAGGAAAATACAAAAAGTTAAAACCAAAGAAAAGAATGATGGATGCAATGTTGGCACGTTTAATATTGTACATCTTTCCGTAAATTTTCGGGAACCAATAATGAATCGCAGCAAAAAATGCAAATCCCATACCTCCGAAAATAATATAATGAAAATGTGCTACCACAAATGCAGTATCATGAACCTGAATATTGGTAGCCACCGATCCTAAAATTAAACCTGTTGTACCTCCAATGATGAAAAGGAAAATAAAGAATAATGCATATAAGAATGGCGGTTTAACATCAATAGATCCTTTGTACATGGTTAATATCCAGTTGAATACCTTAATTGCACTGGGTACAGCTACCACGAAAGTCAGGAATGAGAAAAACCATCGTGCCTGTTCGCTCATGCCGGAGGTATACATATGGTGACCCCAAACCAGGAATCCTACACCTGCAATGGCTAAACTTGAAATAGCAATTGCCTTGTAACCATAAACTTTCTGCTGACAAAATGTTGGAATAATCTCAGTAATGACACCCATAGCAGGTAAAATCATGATATAAACGGCAGGATGAGAATAAATCCAGAACAAATGCTGGAACAAAAGTGGATCACCACCCAATTGCGGATCGAAAAATCCAATACCAAAAGCACGTTCGAATATCAACATAATCAGTGTAATACCTACCACGGGAGTTGCCAGCAACTGAATCCACGATGCAGCATAAATTGACCAGGGAAATAAAGGCATATTAAAAAACTTCATGCCCGGAGCACGCATTCTATGAATGGTAACGATAAAATTCAATCCTGTAAGAATTGAAGAAAATCCAAGTACAAAAGCAGCAGAAGTTGCTAAAATAACACTGGTTCCTGTTGTCGTCGAATAAGGTGCGTAAAATGTCCAACCAGTATCAGGAGGTCCCTCTCTAAGGAATTGAGTTAATATTGCCATAATACTTCCGACAATAAAAATCCACCAGGAGAACCTGTTTAGTTTAGGGAATGCAACATCCTTGGCTCCAATATGTAAAGGCAACAAAAAATTGCCAAATACAGCAGATAAACCCGGAATTACAACCATAAATATCATGATAACACCATGTACAGTGAATAATCCGTTATAGGTCTGCGGTTTAACAATCGTTTCACCCGGAGCTGCCAGCTCAAACCGCATCATCAAACCCAATATTGCACCCACAAAGAAAAATGTAACAATGGCGTACAAATACAATAATGCGATTCTCTTGTGATCAGTCGAGAAAATCCAGGCAAAAATTCCCTTGTATTCACCCTGATGATCAAGATAGCTTACATACTTTACTTCTTCTTTTTCATTACTCATAACTCTGATTTTCTATTTTTTACGTCTTACTAAATAAAATATTACGAAAAGTAACAGGAAAAATGCGATTACTGTTCCGATAATTTTAGTCACATCCAAACCAAATCTTTGATTTTCAGGATCGTAGCTATAACACATCAACATTATTTTCTGTATTGTTGGCCGGGCTTTACCTTCATTTGCTTCAGCAATTGCCAGTTTGACATCCATAGGTAAAAAAGTAATACCATAAAGATACCTTGTGATTTTGCCCTGTGGACTTACAGCAATGATGGCGGAAGGATGGATAAAATCAAAACCGACCGCTTTTGTAATAAATCCTGTTGCATGGGTAATATCATAAATGGTTGTACTATCGGTTGTCAAAAAAATCCACCCTTCACCATTATCTTTGGAGTAGCGTTCAGTAAATTGCTTCTTTTTTTGTTTGGCCTTTTCCGGAGTATCCCTGAAATTAAAACTGATTGTAATCACCTGATAGTCTTTACCCAAAACCATGTCCGACTTGCGAATCACATCGCCAACACCTTCGAGCAGGGGGCTACACAATCCCGGACAATCAAAATACACAAAGGATAAAATCGTAGGTTTATCGATTAGTTTCCCAAGAGTTACAGTATCCATTTCATCTGTAACAAACTTCAAATCAAGGGGGATTGTATCACCCAAATGCTCTATTACCTGTACTTCTTCAGATTGATCGATTTGAGAAAAAACCGGAGCAGTAACAAATAAAAAACTCATTAATACTAAAACAGGAATATTTTTCATCTGCTTATATTTTTTTAATGTCATACAGAACTTACCATGTAAAATAATCATTGCATTATGGGTTAATAATTATTTTATTATGGACGTTACATATCTATAGATTTATTCTTTTTCCACTTTATTCTGGCAGGAAAGATAACCGGGAATCATCAAAGCAGCACCAAGAATGGCTGTATCCTGCAGGATTTCCATCAAAGCGCTTTTGTATAATTCAGGATAAAAAAGATTGGGCACGTGAATAGTTGCGATTACAATAACCAACATTCCTGATAGCCAGTAACAAGCTGCCCTGACATATTTATTCAATACAATTAAAATACTCACAACAATTAACATTACACCGGATAATACGACAGTATAAATACTTCCGGGTATAAGTGAATGCTCCAGTTTTAAAAGAAATTCAGGTGTGAAAAAAAAGTGTGTTAATCCAATTACTGCAATTGGAATAGCAAATAAAATCCTTCCTAAAAATGCTAATTGTTTCATAATGATTGATTTTAAAGATGTTTTTTATATTTTATTTATTAACTCTTCGATTTGAAAATTTTTCGTATATTGTTTAATAAAAATCCGAGCAAAGCTATAAATCCAAGTACTCCAAGCGAATACAATCCTATTATCCAGAATGGAGCTTTCGCTAGTGTATTCCACAAAGCCCTCTCTTCCGAAAGCGAAGGTTTATCAGTAGGCACTCCTATCTGAAAAGTGTCTTTGCTCTGAACCTCACCATAATTATCGTCAAAAAACTTAGTGATTAATTCAACATCACCTGTTTTATTTCCGGGAATATCTTTCGGAAAACTGAAAGACGCATTTCCTGAAGCATCAGTTCTAACTGCTTTTTCAACCTGTAAGTTTCCAAAATACCTCTTAATAAATACTGATATTTCGACACCTGCAAGTGCAATTACTCCGTTTGCTTCATTAGCCACTGCATTGACAAGAATTGAATTTGTGGCTTTATTATAAGTAGTTGTCAGTTTTACTAATTTACTTTTGGCAGGATCAAATTTCGAAAGTTCCTGAATATAACCTTTATTAAATTCTCTCAGATAGGAAACAATGTACCAAACCTTTTCTTCTGATAAAGTATTTTTAAAAGATGGCATTAATCCTGCACCATTCACAATGATATGCAATAATTCACCGTCAGTTAACTTCTGAGATGCAGTTGTCGACAAATCCGGTGGAACAGGATTCAGTGACTTAAGACTGTTGTTTTTACCCGGATTTCCATGGCATGACGCACAATTGGCATTATAAAGCACCTCACCCTGAGAAGAGGTCGAAGCATCAAATTTGATATAACTGTTTTTTGACTTAGCTTCTTCAGGTGCTTTCCAGGCACGCGAAAATGCATCATTACTCAATATCAGTGAGGCTGCAATAAAGGCAATATATAGTATTCTATTCATTTTCAACATATCATTAGGCTTTATTTAGTTTCATTTTCTGATTCGTGATCTAAAGTTTCCTGCAAAGGAATGACAGGAATAAGTTTTGATAAAACTGTTACTATCATCAACACCATAATCATTGGTGCAATAGTAACCAATATTTCAATCAGTGTTGGACTATAAACATGAAAATATTCAGGAACATTTTGTACCGGCAGGAAAGGATGTTCCATCGTTGGAACCACAATGATATAACGTTTGAACCAGGAACCA
>JBILFS010000221.1:0-4329 GCA_044351455.1 Paludibacter sp.
CCCGGTTTCCAACCCAACGCACTGATGCCACCACCATATTCGTCACAACCCAGCGATTTGATCCACGCAGCAGTGGATGGTCTGAAAATCAGCACCCTGTCGCCGGCTTTAAAACCCAAAACATCACTTACAGGAATAGAAAAAGCATTGACAGGAAGATAATTTGCGCTAATGGAGACAGGTTTGGAAAGCAAACGATTATTCACACCTTCCAGATAAATCACTGCACCCCTGTCGAAGCCCTGTTTTACTAATTTTGTTTTTGACAAACCCTGCCCTTTCAGCACCACGCCGGAAGCAGTAATCCTGAGTGCTTTACCCAAAAAATAAGTACCCGAATCGAGTAAAACAGATCCTCTGAAACCGTTGGCATCAGGCTTTAACTGCGAAACACGATCGATAGCCTGTTGAATATACGAAGAAGCATCGCCGGAGTAAGCCGACAAGCGGATGCAAACCGGCACATTGGGTATCGGTTTTTCAGAAGCAGCATAACCACAATAGGAGAAATCGACTATTCTGTTGCCCGATTTATCAGGATGATATTGGATAACGCCATCTTTAACCGACAAACCGAACTTCTCTGTAGCCTTAACCGGGGCAAAGAAAAAAAACAATAGGGTGAAGATACTGAAATATTTCATTAATATAATTTTTAATCGTGGCATAGAACCAATTTTAATTAAACTAAGTTATTTTTTAAACTCCGGAGGAGTTTACTATGCTTAACCTCCGGATATATCCGAATAGCCGTCAAACAAATTCTTAAATATCTTATAAAAAAGAAGCAAATATATTGACATGAATAGTGATTTAATCCTCAGTATACTTATATCCCGAATTCTTTTGCCCGTTAGGGCATAAATGTAGGTAGAATAAGATAATGTTATAAAGGCAAAGGGGGATTTTATTTTATAATCCTGATATTCTACCGACATTTATGTCCTACGGACAAAACATTTACAATTTTTGCTTGACGGCTATTCGGATTTAACCAGCTTGTATCCAGTTTTTCCTTATGGGATAATTGCTCAACTTACCAATACCATGCGCTTTACAGCCACTTTGTTGTAAAAACTTTCATTTTACCATTAGAAGACGAATTAATCCCGTGATGGTA
This sequence comes from Paludibacter sp., assembly GCA_044351455.1. Classification (GTDB taxonomy): domain Bacteria; phylum Bacteroidota; class Bacteroidia; order Bacteroidales; family Paludibacteraceae; genus Paludibacter. Next base: position 1,121 of record JBILFS010000221.1, read on the forward strand.
ATCACATCTCATCACCTCACATCACCTCACTTCATTTCTGTGTGCACTGATAAACTCCGTTGGCGTTTGATTGTATTTTTTTCTGAAACATTTGCCATAATAGCCAGAATCCCTGAAACCAACATCAAAAGCAATTTCAGAAATAGTCATGTCGGTATTCTTAAGCAATTCAAGAGACTTAGTCAGCCTGATTTCCTTGATTAAATCCACAGGAGCCAAACCGGTTAAACTCTTCAGTTTCTTAAAGAAAGCAGAACGGCTAAAACCCAGACTACCGGCTATCGCATCAATATTATAATCAGGATTACTGATATTCTCACCAATCACCTGATGAATCCTCTCCAGCAACTGCAAATCTTTCTTTACCAAATAATTTTCGTAAGTTTCTTCTTCTGAAACTTCCTGAGTTGTCTCCTGATTCCAGATTCGTTCACGGAACATTTTCCTGTCGTTGAGCAACTGTTCGATGCGGGCAATCAGGTATTCCTTGTTGAAAGGTTTGGTAATATAAGCATTGGCACCCATGCTGATTGCCTGAATTTTCGCTTCTTCATTTTGTTTGGCCGTCAGAATCACCACCGGAATGTGACTAATCCGGATATCCTTTCTGATTTCCTGCAACATTTCAATCCCGCTCATTTCCGGCATCATGATATCCGTAACCACCAAATCGGGATGATGATGCAGGATTTTCTTCAATCCTTCCCTTCCATTGTAAGCCAAAAGCACCTTGTATTTATCCTCCAGTTGCATTTTCAGCAGATTACACAAATCGCGGTTATCTTCCACCACGAGGATAACAGGCAGATGGGTTTGGTTATCTATCAGGTCCTCTTCACCATCGACAACCGCAACATCCTGTTCTGATATCATTATTTCAGTTGGGATGTCCTCACTCTCATCACTCATATAAAAATTAACTTCTTCAGGATTGAAATGATTCTTACCCAGCAGCAGCTCCACCGTAAACACAGAACCCTTATCCTGTTTTCTTTCCACACCAATTGTACCCTGATGCAGACTAACAATTTCCTTCGACAGGTGCAAACCAATCCCTGTGCCCTGATAATAAGGATTTTTGCTGTTTTCACCCTGTGTAAATCTTTCGAAAATCTCAGTCAGTTTATTTTGTGGAATGCCGATGCCGGTATCTTCCACCCGGATAAAGCACTTCTGATGATTGACTGTTAATCCTGAAGAAACATAAATACTTCCGCCCTTTTCCGTAAATTTAAACGCATTGGAAATCAGGTTTCTGATAACAATTTCGAGTCTTTCCTTATCGCCCCACAACAAAACATCATCTTCAGAAAGCTGACAGGAATAACTGATTTCCTTTTCTTCCGCCAACAGTTCAAACTCATTTTTCACTTCAGCAATCATTTTATTCAATTCCAGATGCGCCACATGAAGTACCATTTTGCCATGTTGCAGTTTTCTGAAATCCAGAATCTGATTGACCAGATTCAGCATCTGATTGGCGCTGTTTTCAATAATTGAAACATACTGTTTACCCTTATCCGAAAGCTGTTGTTTTTCTTTCAGTTCATGAACAGGCCCCATGATGAGGGTTAGCGGTGTTCGCAATTCATGAGAAATATTGGTGAAAAACCGGAGTTTCATGTCCGAAACCTTCTGTTCAATATACACATCATTTCTCATTTTGATGGTAAAAAGTACCAGTTTGATTGCTGCATACACAGCCATCAGCAACAATACAGCATAAATCATATAAGCCCACCACGACCTCCACCATGGCGGCAGCACCCTGATATACAACACTTTCTCCGATTTCAAATCCGCATTGGCCTCATCGGTGGTCTGCACAATAAATTTATAACGCCCGGGAGGCAGATTCGGATAAGAGGCAATCCGGTTTCGACCATTATAGTGCCACTCATCCTCATAACCTTCCAACATATATTTATAAGAAACCCTGTTGAGATTATAATAATTCAACGCGGCAAATTCAATCACAATATTGTTCTGATTATACTTCAGTTTTACCTTTTCGGCATAAGCGATATTAATCTTTTGCTCCGGATCTTCTGTTAAACTCCGCAATTCCCTGTTCGATACCAGGAAACTCACAATGATAGTATGATAATCACAGTTATACGTTTCAATTTCACCCGGGTTAAACGATAAAATACCCATGCGGCTACCGAACCATACTTTGCCATCAGGACAAAGCACGGCACTTTCCTCCTCCATTTTCACATCAATAAAACCATCGTAGCGGTCGAAATTGCGGAAACTCTCCTTTTTCTTATCAAACCTGACGATAGAATTTTCGGTTGCAAGCCAAAGATAACCGGCATCATCTTCCACCACAGAAAGTATAACATCGCTGTTGAGACCCTGAATGAGGCTGTAAGTTTTAAACTCAGGACGTTTCAGTTTCTCGTTGTACGACTCCAGCTTATTTAGTCCGCCACCAAAAATACTGATCCAGATTTGATTTTCTGAATCCCGGAACAACACATAAATATCGTTATCCGACACATTGGATCTCACCTGATCATTTCTGTAAATTTCAAAATCTATTTCTTCCGGATTTTTAAAATCATTGCGGAACGACATCAGTCCATCGCTCGCCCCCACCCAGATACGGCCATTACTATCCTCAGTTATACTCCTGATTTCCATGTACAGGCCATATTTCGGATAGTTGGAAAAACTATTGAATTTATTGAAGAAGCCCGTTTTTCCACCTTTCTCATCGATTAAGTTCAAACCGCCACCGAAAAGTGCAACCCAAATCCGCCCTTTACTATCCTGATACGTATAATAAACCTCGTTCCCACTCAGCGAAGACGGGTTTGCAGGATTATATTCAAATCTCTCGAAGCGGAAACCTGAAGCAGAAGCCGGATCGGGAATTGCTTTGACAAGTCCGCGACCTTTTGAAGAGAACCACAGATTACCACTTCGATCCTCCATGATATGATAAACAGTACCGAAATCAAAATGCTGTGAAGCAGAGAAAACCCTTTTCACCTTCCCGGTACGATCCATCTGATAAACTTCAGCCTTACGGGTAGCAGCCCAGATATCCCCGTTTTTTGTTCTGAACAAGGTTTTAACTGAATTATCATTAGACCCGGTACCGGCACTTAACTGAATCAGGTTAAATTGCTTTTTCGGAAAACTCACTCTGGTAATTCCCCTTGTGATGGACGTAAGCCACAAAATATTATCCTTATCGA
>JBILFS010000222.1:0-4324 GCA_044351455.1 Paludibacter sp.
GTTTTCATCTAAACGGCGTACTAAATAGGCAACTGCATTCAGAAAATTTTTATCATTTACAACAGGTGTGTACAGGATGATTTGTTTATTCAATGCTTTTAAAACCCTTGGAAGATAATTAGCCATGCCTTCCAGCATTTCAAAGCTCAATGAATCGAGTGTATCATATTTTTGGGCAAGCAAATACGCATAAGCAATACTGAAAAGATTATGAGAAGCCACCCCAACCTGCATCACCTTCGCATTTTCCGGAAGCAAAGCTTTATCGAGCAAATACAAATAATTTGCATCCACATCGACTTTCTGACTATAAATCGGATTTTCCCAGCCTTTCAGGGATGATACCACTGTTTCCATAGCCAGATTAGCTCCCTTTACCAGTCTGATTTTTAACTGCGCTCCACCATCCTGAACACGCTGATGGGCAAAATCCAGCAATCTGTTCTGAAAATATTCTGCATCGGGCAAATATGCCTGAACCACAATCCCTGCAGTCAGATTTTTGAATTCAGGAAGACTCAATACATGGATAAACAAATCCAGTGTTAAGTGCGTATCCTTATATTCCTCCATGTCGAGATTCACAAATTTGGGTCGGATAACCCCATTGATATCCGGCACAGGATATTTCATCGCCTGACGGTAAATTGCGGATAGTCTATCTGCTAATTCAAGCAGATTTTGCTCATAATCCAATGGGTTGATGTGTGAATAGATACCTGATATTTTGATAGAAATATAATTGATCAGGGGATTCTCCAATGCTTCCAGATAATGCTGATAACGTGCTTCGGCTTCACTTTCGCCCAAAACAACCTCTCCAAGCAGATTTACATTCTGACCAATTTTTTCTTTACCTCTTTGTGCTAAATGCTTGAAAAAAACCGATTTCTTTTCGTTGATGATGACTGCAGAAGTATCCATCCTCAGTTTTTTCCGAAAAATGGGCATGGCAAGCGGTCCTACCAGGTAACCAAAAAGGGAAAAAAGTCTCATCAATATCTGATCGGTGATGCTGAGAAAACGCGGGACACCATATTTATCTAACAGATATTTAATTCTGCGTGACAGAATCTGATTGTCTCTGATTTGAGAAGATTCATCCAGCATGCGGGCCAATAAATCCTTATCCTGCTGATTCTGAATTAGTTTTGAATACTTTAATTGTTCTTTACTTTCCGAAAGCGTGATTTCATTTTCGGCATCGAGCATGAGCTGTTTAACCAACTCAATAACCTGATTCATTTTGACAGACTCCATGACATTTTTTTTTCAAAGTTAAAAAAATAATTCTAAAAATGAATATTTAGCAAATAAATATTCTGTAAACAATTTGATTTATTTACCACATCGGAAATATCCGTACGAAGTGGTAAAGTATGTGTATTTTTATTCTGACGATTTTGCTTTCAGAATCTCAACACCCGCATTAATCCATGTCTCCACATCAATTGTATGATTCTGATCAATATTATAGGTTTTACTCCTGTCCTTACCCAATCGCACCACAACCGCATCATATTCGGGCAAAACAAAAATATACTGTCCGAGTATCCCTCTGAAAAACGGGATTGTCATATTTTGATAGCGTGCAATCCAGAACTGATAACCATAGAACGAACAAGGCCGTGGTTCGTAAGTCTGCCCATCCTCAGTAGGTTTCGGAGTATAGGTAAGCCAGGTTGCAGGCGCAATGGCAGCATTAATATAGGCAGAATCAATCAATTGTTTCCCATTCCAGTTACCCTGATTCAAAACGAGTTGTCCGAGACGTGCAAAATCCCTCGCATTGGAGTTAAAACAGCAATAAGCCTTTTCCATACCATCCTTTTTATCGAGCGACCACAAAGCATCATGTTCGGCCCCCATAGGCGTCCAGAGTTTCTCAGAGGCATATTCAGAAACCGTTTTTCCGGTAGCTTTTTGAAGCAAATAAGCAATCAGCAGCGAAACACCACTCTGATAATTAAACCTCACACCCGGTTTTTCGATGATTTTCTGTGTTTGCGCCAGTTCCCAAAGGTCATTTCCATAATAAGCTTTCGTAGTTTTTGAAAACAGTGAACTGTAAGATTCATCCCAGTCGACGCCGGCACTCATGGTGAGCAAATGTTTGATAGTGAGTGTATCTTTGCCATAGGCCACCCATTCAGGTAAGAAATTGCTAACCGGCTGCTCAACACTTTGGATATATCCATCGTCGATGGCTGCTCCCACAAGCAAAGACAGCACACACTTTGCCATGGAAAAAGAATTGCTATGACTTTTTTCATCATAACCATCGTAATACTGTTCGAAAATAATACTATCGTGTTGAATAACCAGAAAAGCAACTGTTTTGAGTTCCTGAGAAGTCTGACTGTATTTTTCGGGGAAAGTTAACTGGTCGTATCCGGGTGCAAACTGCCAGGGTTGAGGATTTCCGGCTTTAATGACCCTGTTTTCAAAAATCTCATACTGATCAATCTTTGCCAATTGATTGATAAGCGCTTTAACAATATAATGATTAGAAGGAACAGCAAGATACAGTACCAAAGCTGCTAAAACAGTCAACAGGACATAAATCCACAATTTACGACCTGATTTTTTTTCATAATTACCCATAATATATTGATTTAAAGTTTAACAACAATAACAAAATCAGTTATCATCAAAAAGGGAAAATCAACAAAATCCGAATCAAAGCTGGTTCAATACCTGTCTGATTTTTTCGTACGTTTTGATTGTATTCGGCACCAAAGGCAAACGAAGTACATTTTCTATCATCCCCATCACAGCCAGCATACTTTTCACACCCGCAGGATTTCCTTCAACAAACAAAAGTTCAATCAGTTCCAGGAATCGATGATGGATTTGTCGCGCATTGGAATAATCACCCTGCAGGGCAAGTCTTACCATACGACTGAATTCCTTCGGAAACGCATTTCCAATGACAGAAATTACACCCACAGCACCGAGTGTAATCAAAGGAAAAGTGATTCCATCATCACCGGAAATAACCATAAAATCTGCAGGCTTATTTTTGATAATATCATCAATTTGCGTAAAATTTCCGGAAGCTTCCTTGATCGCACAAATATTTTTAAACTCATTTGCCAAACGAATTGTGGTTGCTGCCGTCATATTCACACCGGTTCTACCCGGAACATTGTATAACACAATTGGTTTGGGTGAAACCCTTGCAATGGCAGCATAATGCTGATAAATACCTTCCTGCGAAGGTTTGTTATAATAAGGAGTAACCGACAAAATAGCATCCACACCGGATAAATCAACGCTTTGAACCTTTTCAACGATTTCTCTGGTATTATTACCACCAATACCCAACACAATAGGAAGTCGACCTTTGTTGATACTAATAATAAAATCAGTGATTTCTTGTTTTTCTTTCCCGGTAAGCGTAGGCGTTTCGGCTGTTGTACCCAAAACTACCAAATAATCCGTTCCACTCTTAATCTGGAATTCTACAATTTTGGCCAGTGCGTCAAAATCAACGGATTCGTCATTTTTAAAAGGAGTTATCAGGGCAACGCCCATTCCTGAAAGTCTGTTATTTATCATCGGTTTTAATAAAATCTCAAATCTTCTACAAAAATAATGGTTTAATCGTTTGTTTGTATACTTTTCAGATAAAAAATTATCTGATCAAACAAAAAAGAATACTCCAGATCATCAATTTGAAGTTCTTTTTCTGTAAGCATCTCATTGATATCAATAGAAAAATCAAATAAATCTGCATCACCTTTCTTCATTCCTGCCTTACATCTGGCATTTGCATAGAGTGCAACATACATCAGCGGTAGAAATTCCCTGTTGGTAATATCGATGAGCAAATCAAATTCATTCTCCTGAAAAAAATTCAATACTGAAGCATCAGGCTTTTGAAAAACATTATGATCTTTGTTAAATAAAATGCGAAAATCGGGATAAGCAGGGGTAACAATCTCCTTCTTTTCCACATATCCGATGGCAGTAACTTTCTTACCATCTATTTGAAGCTGTTCGATAATTTTTTTCGTTTCCGGATTTCTTTCAGAATAATTACTTTCGAACAACAACAAGATGGATTTAGCCTTATCATAACTTACGAAAGACTTATTTCTGATTTCATTTTTTTTGTATTGAATCAGTTTTTTACGAAATAAATATGCTGCAATTTTTTTAAACATAATCCTCATTTAAAATAAAGTACCCATGGTACCTTCCTTATTTTCAAGCTTTTTCCCGAGCAACTGAAGAAAATCCGTTTCATTCATCAAAGGGATATTCAGACTCTGTGCTTTTTTCAATTTTTCGGGACCCATATTTTCACCGGCCAATACAA
>JBILFS010000223.1:0-4278 GCA_044351455.1 Paludibacter sp.
TTTCAAAGCAGTACAGCGAACCGGTGCAACGGGAATTCTGAAAGGTGAAGGTAAGAATGTGGGGTGGAGCAACGAAACCTGGTTTTATGCCGATAGTGCCGTACATGTAATGACATTGATAAAGGATTTGCAGGAGTTTGAGCCTGCATTTGACCGGAAAATCAGTGAAGAATATTTATCCGTAGGAGAATCTTTTCAGTTGATGAATCAGTTGTCGCTCCATTATAATAAACGCACAATATCACCCCGGGATTATATTGAAAAATGGGAGTTTCTCGGACTTGATAATTATCAAACAGCAAGATTGATTACCCGCAAAGAACTGGCGGTAATGCTCGATTATTTCATCAGGCCTTTTTACATCCGGAATGTCAGTTTAAAGGGACATTTTGCAAAATAAAATTAAAATAATTATTAAAACTATTCTTATATAATAAAATAATTTATTAACTTTGCGCTGTTAATTCAAATACTTATGAAAGTTGCATTGCTACCGGTTATACTTTTGCTGCATGTCTTTTCCGGATTTTTGTACGCCGGTAGGGACTATACGCAGTATGTAGACCCCATGATTGGTTCCGATTATCATGGCAATGTGTTTATCGGTGCCAGTGTGCCGTTTGGCATGGTGCAACCCGGTCCAACCAACTTAAGCAAGGGATGGCACTGGTGTTCGGGTTATCATTATTCCGACAGTACCATCATCGGATTTGCCCATACACATTTGAATGGCACAGGTATTGGCGATCTGGGAGATATTCTCATGATGCCCACCACCGGTAATCCGATTACACAAAAGGGTAGTTTCGACGACCTGAATAAAGGATATGTATCTTTGTTTTCTCATAAAGATGAAAAGGTTGAGCCCGGTTATTATGCTGTTTTTCTGAAGAAATACAGCATAAGGGCTGAACTGACTGCTTCATCGAGGGTTGCCTATCATCGTTATACTTATCCCGAATCGGAAAAATCCAACATCATCATTGATTTGGGTGAAGGAATTGACTGGGATGAGCCTGTTGAAACTTTTCTCAGAATGGTGGATAATCGTACCATTGAAGGTTACAGGTATTCAAGAGGATGGGCAAAAAATCAAAAGATTTATTTCAGGGCTGTTTTTTCTAAGGATGTAAATGGTCGGATTATTACGGAAAATGTTTACAGATCCAGGGCGAAGGATAGTTTGCTGGTTCACAAAGCAATCCTTGGTTTTTCTACTTCGAAGGATGAGGTCGTGGAGTCGAAAGTGGCCATTTCCTATGTCAGCATGGCCAATGCAGCGGAGAATTTAATGACTGAAATACCGGACTGGAATTTCCGGCAGACAAGGAAAAAAGCGGTTGCTCTGTGGAACAGGGAGTTGTCGAAAATTGACATACAGACAGCAGATACAGGCATCAGAACGATGTTTTATTCGTCTCTTTTTCGCACGATGATTTCCCCTTCGGAATTTTGCGATGTGAATGGAGCGTATCGTGGTGCTGATGGAAAAGTGTATCATGCTAAAAACTTTGTACCGCATACGATTTTCTCACTCTGGGATACCTACCGCACATTTCATCCATTACAAACAATATTGAATGTTTCGAAAACCACCGACTGGGTGAATTCGCTGACAGACATTACAGAAAAACAGGGTTCACTTCCCATCTGGCATCTGGTTGGAAATGAAACAGGTACCATGGTTGGGGTTCATTCGATTCCGGTTATTGTTGATGCCGTGTTGAAAGGTATTCCGGGTATTGATGCGGAGAAAGCCTATAAAACTGTTCGTACTTTTGAAGCGCGTAACGACAGAGGGTTGAAGTACGTCAGAGAACAGGGCTGGATTCCGGCAGATAAAGAGAATTGGTCGGTCTCAAAGGCACTTGAATACGCAATAGATGATTATGCCATTGCTTTGCTGGCAAAGAAACTGGGTAAAACTGCTGATTATGAATTGTTTCTGAAAAGGTCGAAGTATTATGCGCATTATTTTGATGCTCAAACGGGTTTCATCCGTGGAAAATTGTCAGATGGTTCTTTCAGAAAAGATTATAATCCTGCTTTTTCTCTGCACGATGAAGCTGATTATGTGGAGGGTAATGGCTGGCAATATACGTTCATGGTGCCACATGATGTGGAAGGATTGATTGCGCTATCCGGAGGGAAGAAGGCTTTTGAACTGAAGTTAGATAGTTTATTTACAGTAAGTTCCAAACTTAACAAAGGGGCTTCTATTGATATCTCCGGATTGATTGGTCAGTATGCACATGGCAATGAACCGAGTCACAGTACAATTTACATGTATAATTACGTCGACAGACCCGATAAAGCTGCCAACAGAATCCGTCAGGTACTAACCAACATGTATAAACCAACTCCGGATGGTTTGTGCGGCAACGACGACTGCGGACAGATGTCGGCCTGGTACGTGATGTCGGCGCTGGGATTTTATCCCATGAATCCGGTGAACGGTGAATATGTATTGGGTAGTCCGCTGGTTGAAAAGGCGACCATCCGGTTGGAAAACGGAAGGAAAATCCGCCTTAAAACCGCATATAATCCTTTGCATAATCCCCTGCCTGCATCCGTTCGTGTAAACAACAAACCACATCAGGACAGGCATATCACCCATGAGCAACTGATGAAGGGAGTAAACATTGAATTCAGATAAACGATAAATCAGAACAGGATTTTCATTAAGAAAAGATATTAATTCACAATATTTATGATTAAATACATTAAACTACTGCTGATTAACTTTTTATTGGTTACAACAACCTTAGTTACTGCGCAAACTGTACGCGGGGTTGTGACCGATGAAAAAGGGGAGACCATCATTGGAGCCAGTGTGGTCGAAAAGGGCACTTCCAACGGAACGGTAACAAATTTCGACGGAGAATTCTCCCTGACCCTGAAAAATACTGCATCAGGCATTGAAATTACCTATGTGGGTTACGAAAAACAGGAAATTAAGCCTGCCGGAAAAACCAATCTTAAAATCGTACTGGTTGAAGATACCAAAAAACTCGAAGAAGTGGTGGTTGTTGGATACGGGGTACAAAAACGCGCCTCGATAACCGGTTCGGTTGCCAGTGTGAACGCAGAAAAAATTGAAAAACTTCCTACCGACAATTTGAGTAATATGCTCAGTGGACGTATTGCCGGTGTCGTTACACGTCAGCAAAGCGGTGTGCCGGGCGAAAATGGTGCATTAATAAGCGTGCGTGGTAGCACCAATGTGCTTGTTTTGGTTGATGGCGTGGAGCGTGATTTCAGTAATCTTGATCCAACCGAAATTGAAACATTTACAGTGTTGAAAGATGCTGCTTCAACAGCAGTTTATGGAGTACGTGGTGGTAATGGTGTTATTTTGATTACAACCAAACGTGGGAAGAGTTCCGAAAAAGTGTCAGTGTCCTACGATGGCGTTTATACTGCTTCGACAAATACCAATTTTCCAACATTCCTTTCAGGTCCGGAGTATGCCAATTATCACAATAAAGCAACGATGCTCGACGGACAACCCATTCAGTTCGACGAACAGCGCATCGGGTACATTACCAATGGCAACGATCCACAGGGCATCTGGGGGAATACTGACTGGTTCAAACTGATATTCAAACCGTATGCGCCGGGTGTTAATCACAAGTTAAGTGCAACAGGTGGTAACGATAAATATAAATTTTTTGTAGGTGGCAGTTATCTGAATCAGGATGGTATTATTGACAATGTAAATTACAATCGTTTCAATTTGCGGTCGAATATGGACATAAAATTTACCGATAAACTGACATTTAAAGTGGATATGTCTGGTAGAATTGAAAATAAGGACTATCCGGGTGTAACGCCCGGTGCTGCCGATCCAAGTGCATCTACCTCCAATGGTGGTGCCACAATGGGTTATAAAAACATTGTTTACTACACGATTGCTGCAGCGCCTGTGGTTCGTCCGCAAACTCCCGATGGTACCTATATCGGATATCAGAATCCATTGATTGCCCGCGATAAATCGGGCTTCAGAGATAGTCAGAGTAAAAGAGTTGAAACAGGGATGAGTTTAGCTTACGATGCAACAAGCCTTTTGAAAGGTTTAAAATTCACAGCAAACTTCAGTTACGATTTTGTAAATTCATTTCTGAAAACCTTTATTCTTCCTGCAGAACAAATCACACCAGTATACAGTTCAGGATTAGGAGTAGGATCAGTGCAGCAGGTTATTCCGGGATTCTCGCCACACCGCATCGAAGGTACAAACGAATTAACCGATGCAGCTTCGTACTTTTCACGATACAA
>JBILFS010000225.1:0-4267 GCA_044351455.1 Paludibacter sp.
AACCACAACTTTTCGCTGATCAGTTTTTGAGGGTGTTCTGAAAATTAACTGCATCACTTCCATCCTTTTCAGAAGCGGTGTTATGGTGTTTGTATTCAATATCAGTTTGTCTGCTATTTCAACCACTGTTTGTTCATCCTTTTCCCATAAAACCATCAATACAAGATATTGAGGATAGGTTATACCGATGGCGTCCAGATCTTCCTGATAGGCCCTGATTATCAACCGGGATACTGCGTAAAATGGAAAACATAACTGGTTTTCGAGTTTCAGATGATCATAGTTCATATGTCTCTTTTTTGATGCAAATATACAAAAAGTAAGACAATGCGGATCTTAGATTTTCTATAGTATCTGCATTGCCCTCTTTGTTGGAATTATGTTAATAATTTCTCAATATCCTTCACTAATTTATCCGGAGTAGTGGTTGGTGAAAATCTTTTGTATGGATTGCCGTTTTTGTCGATCAGAAACTTGGCAAAATTCCATTTGATTGAACTTCCGAGTATGCCGCCTTTCAACTCCGATTTCAGATATTTGTAAATTGGATGGGCCGTTTCGCCATTCACATCAATTTTGGCAAACATCGGAAAAGATACACCATAATTGATTAAACAACCTTCTGAAATTTCTTTCTCACTTCCCGGCTCCTGACCGGCAAACTGATTGCACGGAAAGCCGAGTATCACCAGACCTTTGTCTTTATACTCCCTGTAAAGTTTTTCCAATCCCTCATACTGAGGAGTCAGACCGCATTTACTTGCAGTGTTAACTACCAATACAACCTTACCTTTGTAAGTTTCCATGCTGATGTCTTTACCCTGTAAAGAATTTGCACTATATTCATAAAAATTCTTTTTCATACCTTAAAAAACTAAATTACCTATTTATTAAAAAAACCTATTTATATCGTTTGCGATACAAATGTAGATAAAATATCGCACGCGACATAAAATGATCTGTTTATTTAACGTAATTTAAGAAGCGGGTTCACTATGTCATTCAGAGCGAAGCGAAGAATATAAATTTTCACTCCCAGGATTTAAAGGGACTTTTCGTCAGCGAAGCATTGTAGTATTTTTTTGTTCCTGTTACCTCTTCACCCAGCCATTCAGGAGATTCCCAGCTTTCACCGGCCGATTCAAGTTCAATCTCGGCCACAGTTAGACCTTCATTTTCACCATGAAATTCATCAACTTCGATGATGTGTTTACCTGATTTTATTTCATACCGGGTTTTGTCAATTTTGCCCGGCTGACAAATCTGCAAAAGGTTTTCTACCTCTGAAACTTCGATTTCCTTCTCCCATTCAAGTCTGGATAAACCACCATCGTAACTCGGACCTTTAATCGTCAGATATCCCTTGTCACCTTTGATGCGTACCCTTACGGTATGTCCGTGACCAGAGCAAATGTAAGCCTGTAGTATCCGGTAATGATTGAAAGCCTCTTTCTTATAATCATCGGATTTTACTAAAAATTTTCTTTCTATTTCCTGATGCATCTTAATGGTTTTTTAAATGATAAATATAACTTAGGGTTAATGGTATTTCAACAAATGAAGCGATCTGTCCATACTGTTTGTAAGTCGGACAGGAAATATATCTGATTCCTGTGCCTAACTGAAGTGATGATTTTTTTCCGAATTGATAGGTGAAAAATCCTTCGAGGGATGTTCCCCAGGTGTATAATGATTTCGGTCTGAATAAGGCAATGCCCTGATATATTGCAGGATATACTGATAGTTGAATTCTTTCTTTTTTGAATAATGAAAAGGATGGCCCTATTCTAAGTCCTGTTGTTGTTCCAAAGGGAACGATCGCAAATTCTAATTTGGGAATTAAATCAATATTTTCCTTTAATTGAAAGCTTGCACCAAAAACAAAACCACCATCATTTGGAAAAAATTCCTGTTGTGTGCCTGCAACTATGCCCGTAGATTTTGTAAGTCCTGTTTCCAGTTTGATGGCATATAATTTCAGCGACAAAACTGAACCAATTACCATTAATATTATCAGCTTTCTCATATTTATAATTTTGAAATGAAATTTGAAATGACTTGAATCAGTTCACTTTGTTGCACGGATGATGCAATACCGGCTGTTCCGTCGCCATCCTGCAAGCCATAATTCCCGAAACCTGCATGATTTCCTCCGGTAATTTCAAAATAATGAGTTTTGCCCTGAAGAGGGGTCTGAAAATCAAGTGAATTGTTCATGGTATATGCCACCGGAAGATTGATTTTGTTGTTTTGAATATCGTCGCGGGTGGTCAGACCGTCCTTTTCTGCTGAAATACTCAACACTGCTCCATCCCAGGATTTAAGTTTGTCGGATGCCGGATATGAGGCAATTAATATCAGTGCCTTGAATTTTGTGGGGTCGGATGCAATCAATTCTGCAGCCATGGTGCCCCCGAGAGAATGTCCACCTGTAATCCATACATCAATGTCGGGATACTGATTGATGATTTTCAAACCTTTCCGCGCATCCAGCACTGCCAGATTGGATGGCATTTTAACGGTTATTATCTGAAGACCGGTATTAGCACTTACCAAACTATCCTGCCATTTCAAATAAACATGCGGGTCAACCAATCCTCCCGGATAAAAAAGAAAAGTCTTATCAGGAGTTTGAGAGGGGTGCTTCACGACTATGCTTTCAGCTGTTTCATACATCCTGTTCACCAAATCGGAATTTTTTAACGTATCATCAGGCAGGTAGGAACATGCATTCAGAAGCAGGAATATCAAAATAATTGTTATTGAATGTTTCATCTGTTGCTAGTTTAATTGCAAAGATAATTTTTTTCAGGTGATAAATGCTGATGAAATTTCATCGTTTTTGTTTGAATTTTTGAAGTCGGGAAGGATTCACAAAAAACATGTTTTATAACATAACTTTTTGATGCAATACTTTGGATAAATAGCTATAAATTTGCAAAATAAAAATAAGTGTAGTAAAAACACTTAAAATATTTTAAAATCAAAAGAAATGCTTGAAGTTTTAAAGAAAAAGGTATTTGATGCCAATATTGAATTGGTTTCGCATGGACTGGTAATTTTTACGTGGGGAAATGTAAGTGCAATCGACAGGGAAAGTGGTCTGGTGGTAATTAAGCCTTCAGGAGTTTCTTATGCCGACATGAAAGCTGAAGATATGGTGATTGTGGATTTGGATGGAAATGTGGTGGAAGGAAACCTTAAGCCATCTTCAGATACGGCAACTCACCTGGTTTTATACAAGGCTTTTCCGGAAATTGGCGGGGTTGTTCATACCCATTCTACCTATGCAACTGCCTGGGCGCAGGCGGGTCGCGATTTGCCCAATATCGGTACGACTCATGCCGATTATTTCTCGCAGGAAATTCCCTGCACACGTCAAATGACTCAGGAAGAGATAGAATCAGCGTATGAACTAGAAACGGGTAATGTGATTGTGGAGAGATTTGAAGGAATTAATCCCGTGCATGTTCCGGGAGTTTTGGTGAATAATCATGGCCCTTTCTCCTGGGGAAAAGATGCCCACGATGCGGTGCATAATGCGGTGGTCATGGAACAGTGTGCAAAAATGGCCCATATTGCTTATCAGGTAAATCCTGCTTTGGAGATGAATAAACATCTGATAACCAAACATTTCATGCGCAAACATGGTCCGAATGCCTACTACGGTCAGAAATGATTTCATTTTTTTAACCACAAAAGGCACAAAAGATTAATTAATTAGAATCTTGCTAAATATCAGGAAATTAAACATATAAGTATTAATAAAAACGAACCTCAAAGGACGAAAGAAATAATAAAGCAGAATAATGAAGTATCCTGTAATTTTTAATTTCTTTTGTGCCTTTTGTGGTTCACCAAAAATTTTAAAAAATGAAATTCAACTATCAACAATCAGAAGTGTGGTTCGTAACCGGAGCACAGCTTCTTTACGGAGGTGATGCTGTCGTTCAGGTTGACGCTCACTCCAACGAAATGGTTAAGGGTTTAAATAACTCAGGTAATCTGCCTGTAAAGGTAGTGTATAAAGGTACTGCAAATTCTTCTTTAGAAATTGCAGAAATTTTACGTGCAGCGAATGGTGATACCAACTGTATTGGTGTTATTACCTGGATGCATACTTTCTCTCCTGCTAAAATGTGGATTCATGGTTTGATGGATTACAAAAAACCATTGCTCCACCTGCATACGCAGTTCAATCAACAAATCCCCTGGTCGGAAATCGACATGGATTATATGAATCTGAATCAGTCTGCTCACGGCGACC
>JBILFS010000226.1:0-4261 GCA_044351455.1 Paludibacter sp.
TATAACATTACTTTTAGCATCATTGATAAGTCTGATTGTCCTGTTTCCATTATCAGCATTGCTGGTATGTGACAAAGTCAAAGATTTTGCAGTGCCTGTTTTGTTTAATCTACCATTAAAGGTCACATTATCAGCTCCATTCAAATCGATAATTGTTCCGACAAAACTTCCTTCAATTGTTGCAGCTGCAGTTGGATAAATTGTTAATGATGTCCAGCTTGCCACAGTCGGTTGATTTAATGCTGCCGTTGCCGTTTCAGTAGTATTCGCACCCACCATAATTTCAATGGTTTTACCAGTTTGATCAGTCTGAAGATTGATGGCGTCAAATGCAGCTTTCAGTGTTGCATAACCTGTTCCGTCAGGAATACCATTAGCACCTGTAATCATCACAGCCGGTGTGGTAAAGGTAGCCACATAATTGTTACCGCTATTGGATAGCCAGCTGTCGCCCTGTCCGGTTCCCCAGCTTTTTGCCCAAACGTGTAATTGATAGGTGGTAGCAGGTTTCAATCCGGATAAAACATTGATGTTGGTTGTTGCAGTACCCTGAAAATCGTTTCCGCCCAGTGCAGTCTGCGTCCAGATTGTTTCAACCGGACCGGTAATCAAAGTCGAACCATCCGATGATTTAACCTGATAATAAAAAGCACCTCCTGTTCTGTCCTGACTATCACTCCAGTATTTCATATCAGCGGCAGTAATCTTCAATGTGTCAACTGTTCCTAAATCAGCGGGGAAAATTGTTCCTGAACCGGGATCGCTGCCAATCCAATAGGTTGCCGGAGCAGTAATTGTAGTTGGCGAACTCAGGTCGAGGGTCAGGAAATCGTTGAACCAACCCGTAGCCGCCTGCAAATTCAGCATTGCAACCGCAAATAATAAGGTTAATGTAATTTTTTTCATAAGAATGAATTTTTAAGTTTCTAAAAAATGATAATTAACGCGACAAATATAATAAAAAATTTAATAAATACATCGTTTTGTAAAAAATATTGTTAAATTATGATGTGATTAATTGATAATTTTTTTAACCACATAAGTCACATAAGTGACATAAGATTAAATATTCCTGAGATTATTTGATTTTACAGGTTTCATTTGCCTGAAAGTTAGAATTAAATATTGTTTTTTTTTGTATTACTTATGTTACTATGTTACTTATGTGGTTTAAATTTTCACTATCTTTGCACCTCCAAATCATTCATGTAAATTATGATTCAATTCTTCCGTACCTCTTCTCAAACAATCTATGCAGTGCAGGCTGCTGAATCAGTTTCTAAAGAAAATACTGACAAACTTTCCTGGCTTTTTGGTAATGCACAACTGTTAGAAAATCAATCAATCGATGGGAATTTCATTGGTCCCCGCCGCGAAATGATTACTCCCTGGAGTACCAATGCCGTCGAAATCACGCAAAACATGGGCATCAGCGGTATCCTCCGTATAGAGGCTTTCCGTCCTGTGCCCGTAACTCCTTCTGTACAAGGTGCTTTGGAGTATGATCCGATGCTCGAAAGACTATATTCCAACCTGACTCAGGAATTGTTTACTATTAACAAACAACCCGACCCGATTGTTTACATCGACGATATTGCGGCTTACAACGAAAAGGAAGGTCTGGCACTGAGTGCTGATGAAATTGAATATCTGAATGACGTGAGTCGTAAGGTTGGTCGTAAATTGACTGATTCTGAGGTGTTTGGTTTTTCTCAGGTAAATTCTGAACATTGTCGACATAAAATATTCAATGGTCAGTTTGTTATCGACGGGGAAGAGAAACCTTCATCGCTGTTCAAATTAATTAAAAAAACGTCTGAGGATAATCCAAATAACTTAGTATCTGCCTATAAAGACAATGTGGCATTCAATGCAGGTCCTGTGATCGAACAGTTTGCCCCTGTATCGGGTGATAAACCGGATTTTTTTGAAACGCGTGAAATTGAATCGGTTATCTCATTAAAGGCTGAAACGCATAATTTCCCGACTACGGTTGAGCCTTTCAACGGGGCTGCTACGGGTACGGGAGGTGAAATTCGTGACCGTCTTGGTGGTGGTAAGGCGAGTTTGCCAATTGCCGGTACTGCAGTATATATGACTTCCTATCCGAGAAACAATCACAAGCAATGGGAGAAAAATATTGAAGCCCGTAAATGGTTGTATCAAACCCCGGAACAAATTCTGATTAAAGCGTCCAACGGTGCATCCGACTTCGGAAATAAATTCGGTCAACCGCTGATTTGTGGTTCTTTGCTTACTTTCGAACATGAAGAGAATAACAAGCAATATGGCTATGATAAGGTGATTATGCTTGCCGGGGGTGTGGGTTTTGGAAACAGAAAAGATGCGCTGAAAGGTACGCCTGAGGTAGGAGAGAAGGTTGTTGTGATGGGCGGTGATAATTATCGTATTGGTATGGGCGGTGGCGCTGTGTCATCTGTGGATACCGGTCATTATGATAATGCAGTGGAACTGAATGCGGTACAACGTGCCAATCCGGAAATGCAAAAAAGGGTAGCCAATGTAATTCGTACGCTTGCAGAAGCGGAAGTGAATCCAATCGTTTCTATCCATGATCATGGTGCTGGTGGGCATCTCAATTGTCTTTCTGAACTGGTTGAAACTACCGGGGGTAAGATTGATGTGAATGCACTTCCGGTGGGTGACCCAACTTTAAGTGCCCGCGAAATTGTGGGTAACGAGAGTCAGGAACGCATGGGAATGCTCATGAAAGAGGAAGATATTGCCATGGTTCAGCGTATTGCTGAAAGAGAAAGAGCTCCGATGTATGTGGTGGGTGAAACTACCGGCGATATGGATTTTGTGTTCGAACAGAAAGACGGTCAGAAACCTATCGATCTGAAACTGGAACATATGTTTGGTAAGCCACCTAAAACGGTGATTACTGATCAAACGATTAAAGAAAGTTTTAAACCTGTCGAATTTGAGGAATCAAAGTTGCAGGAATATATTGAAAATGTACTGCAGGTGGAGTCGGTGGCTTGTAAAGACTGGCTCACGAACAAAGTGGACAGATCGATTACCGGTAAAATTGCCCGTCAGCAATGTGCCGGCGAAATCCAGTTGCCATTAAACGACCTCGGTGTTGTTGCGCTGGATTATAAAGGAACTGTAGGTATTGCAACCTCTATCGGTCATGCTCCTTTGGCGGCATTGGTAAATCCTGAAGCAGGTTCGGTGCTTGCTATTGCCGAAGCACTTACCAATATTGTCTGGGCTCCGATGAAAGAAGGCATTGAAGCAGTTTCTTTGAGTGCCAACTGGATGTGGCCTTGTAAAAATCCGGGAGAAGATGCTCGTCTTTATAAGGCTGTGGAAGCTTGTTCCGATTTTGCATGCGAACTAGGTATCAACATCCCGACGGGAAAGGATTCATTGTCGATGACTCAAAAATATGGCGATCAGAAAGTTTTATCACCCGGAACTGTAATTATTTCAGCAGCAGGTGAAGTAACTGATGTGAAGAAAACCGTGGGTCAGGTATTGCAACAGGATTTAAAATCAACTTTGTATTATGTGGATTTTTCTTTCGATACTCAAAAACTGGGTGGTTCTGTCTTTGCTCAAACATTCAATAAATTAGGTGATGATGTTCCTACTGTTCAGGATGCTGAGTATTTTAAATCGGCATTCGAAGCCATTCAGGAATTGATTGAAAAAGGTCTTATTTTAGCCGGACATGATATTTCAGAAGGTGGCTTGTTTACTACATTGCTCGAGATGTGTTTTGGTAATGCAAAAGGTGGTTTGTCTGTAAAATTAGATGATTTATCAGGTAATTCGCTCGTAACCAATCTTTTTGCTGAAAATCCGGGTGTGGTTATTCAGGTTAGGGAAAGAAAACAGGTTGAAAAAATCCTGGAGGCATATGGTGTTGGTTTTGCTAAAATTGCAACACCGATTACTGAAAGAAGAATTGAAATTCAAAAGAAGAAAGCTGCATATTCATTCTCTATCAATAATTTAAGGGATGTTTGGTTTAAGTCTTCTTACTTACTCGACAGAAAACAAAGTGGTGAACTCTGTGCACAATCAAGATATTCAAATTATAAAAATCAACCACTGGAATTTAATTTCCTGAAGGATTTTAAAGGAAAATTATCACAGTTTGATTTAACAAGTGACAGAAAACCTTCAGGCATAAAAGCGGCGATTATTCGTGAAAAAGGTACGAATGGTGACAGAGAAATGGCTTATTCGCTGTATTTAGCCGGTTTTGATGTGAAGGATGTGCATATGA
>JBILFS010000227.1:0-4236 GCA_044351455.1 Paludibacter sp.
AACTTTATGCATGGTATTTTCGATGGCAGTAAGAAGAAAACATCCTGAAGCCGTCCTGAGAATTGTACATTCAATATCAAAGGGTTATTACTGTCGCCTGGATTATCTGGGGAAAGAAATTACTCCGGAAATTATTGACGATATCAGGAGTGAAATGCAGGAGATTATTCAATCGGGAAAAAATATCATTTCAGAAGAAAAGCAAACAGGTGAAGTGAAGGAAATTTTCAGCTCGCAAATGAATAAAAATGAAAATTTATCTTTATTCGAGACTATCAATACACCTTACATGCGGTATTTCAGGATCGATGACTATGTTGATTATTACAACGGCGTGCTTCTGCCTACCACCGATTGCATAAGCCTTTTCGATTTGTTGCCTTATTACGATGGTATTTTGCTTCGGGTGCCCGACCGGGTAAAACCCGACAAACTGGAAAGTTTCATGCTGATGCCCAAGTTGTATGAGATTTTTAATGAGTTTATCAGCTGGAATCACATCATGAAAATGAATACGATTGGAGAGTTTAATGTAGCATGCAGAAATAAGCAATCTTTCGATTTGATTAAAGTTGCGGAAGCACTTCATGAGAAAAAAGTAGCCATGATTGCTGATATGATTGAGCATCGAAGCAATATAAAATTTGTTTTGGTTTCGGGTCCTTCATCTTCCGGGAAAACAACATTCAGCAAGCGATTATCAGTGCAGTTGATGGTAAGCGGACTCAAACCTGTCATCATATCCATGGATAATTATTTTCTGAATAGGGAAGAAACGCCAAGGGATGAACATGGAGATTACGATTTTGAGACCATCTATGCACTGGATCTGGAATATTTCAATAATCAAATGAAACAATTGCTGAATCACGAGGAGGTTGAAATGCCGGTCTTTAACTTTGAGACCGGAAAACGGACTTTTCGGGGAGAAAAACTGAAACTTGAACCCGATACAGTACTCATCCTGGAGGGTATTCATGCATTGAATCCAATGTTACTTCCTGATATTCCGTCTGAAAATAAATTTAAAATTTATGTTTCTGCGTTAACCACTATTTCTATTGATAATCACAATTGGATTCCGACTACTGATGTGCGGCTTTTAAGAAGGATTATCAGGGATTACAGATACCGCAATTATTCTGCCCGGGATACCATAGGCAGATGGCCAAGTGTTCGGAGCGGAGAAGAAAAATGGATATTTCCTTATCAGGAAGAAGCTGATATCATGTTCAATTCTGCCTTGATTTTTGAACTTGCAGTGCTGAAGAAATACGCGGAACCCATCCTTGCAGAAGTCCCGAAATTTTGTGAGGAATATACTGAAACTCACAGACTTCTTAAATTTTTGAACTTCTTTGTTTCTATTCACGACAGGGAAATTCCACCAACATCTTTACTCAGAGAATTTCTGGGTGGTAGTAGTTTCAGATATTAATTATATCTTTGTTGTAGAAAATTATTACGTATGTTAAAAAGATACTGGAAATCAGCACTTGTTACTTTAATTATTTTAGTATTGTCTTTTGCAGAAACGCCATCTGTTCCGAAGGAAATGACGTTCAAAGGATGGGATAAAGTGGTTCATATCATCATGTATTTCGTATTGGCTACAATGTTGATGGTAGAGTATTTTCGCGATAAAAGGGTTTTCTTCAGCAGGTCGTTCTTTTTCATGATATGCATTGTGTATCCTATACTGATAGGAACTATTACCGAAATTCTTCAGGGCCTTATTTTTACTGTTCGCGATCCGGATTTTTATGATTGGATTGCCAATACTTTTGGTGTTTTCTTAGCCTGGGGTGTGTATGCGGTGTATTTGAAGGTGAAGGGGAAGTGAGGAAAGTGGGGGATGTGTGCGTAACCGTCTGCTTCGACCCGGATTTTGGTGTGACTTCTATCAATTTAATGTAAAAGATTTATTGACCAAAATGGTTCATCATAGAATAATCACACTTGAATAAAATAGATTTATTGCAAATAATACCGAAAAATGGTATCTTTGGCAAAAAATAACCCTTATGAGAACAGAAAGTAACAACATATCTGTTTCCCAATGGCTGGATAAAACGCTTGCCAGAGGTGCGTTTGGCTTTGCTACTGATGTTATGCAAACTGAGCTGCCGGATTATTCTGATACAGCTATTAAAAGAGTTTTGAGCCGACTCAGCACTAAAGGGAAAGTCATTTCCTTATTTAAAGGATACTACCTTATCATTCCGCCACAATACGCATCCAAAGGGATTCTACCTCCTCACCTTTACTTAGATGCCTTTATGAAGCATTTGAAAAGGGACTACTATGTGTCTTTACTCAATGCCGCTGCATATCACGGGGCATCACACCAACAGCCGCAAGAGTATTTTGTAATGACTGGTTTTCCGGTGTTAAGGCCTACGTTGAAGAAAGGTATGAAAATCAATTACGTTAGCATTAAGGATTTTCCCGAAACATTAATTGAAAAACAGAAGACCGAAGCAGGATATTTGAATATCTCAAATGCAGCACTCACAGCTTGTGATTTGGTTCAATATGAAAAACGAGTGGGTGGTATCAATAGAGTAGTAACAGTGCTCAGCGAATTGTCGGAAGTAATCGGACAGTCAGACTTCACACCTACGCTCTTACATCACACACATGTTACAGCATTGCAACGGTTGGGTTACTTGCTTGAATTCGTCTGTCTGAATCAGGAACTTGCTGATGCTCTGTATAAATCGATGGAAAACGAGAAACTTAGTTTATTCAGGATTCCGCTTAAAGCAGCTAAGGAAAGCAAAGGTTTCTCCTCGGAGAACCGTTGGAAAGTAATTGTAAATACTGAAATTGAAATCGACGAATGATACCACAAGCATATATAACCGAATGGAGTCAGCAAGTTCCCTGGCAAAGCAATGAACAAGTTGAACAGGACTTGGTGATTTGCCGTGCGCTTGTGGAGATATTCTCAGATGAGTGGCTGGCCAACAGTCTTGCATTCAGGGGTGGAACAGCGCTACACAAGCTCTATCTAAATCCTCAACCCCGGTATAGCGAGGATATTGATCTGGTTCAGATAAGGCCTGAGCCCATCAAAGAAACCATACAAAGACTACAGGATGCCTTATCTTTTTTAGGCGAATCAAAGGTGAAGCCTAAAAGAGATGGTCTCCAGATTATTTTTCGTTTCGATGCTGAGTTTTCTCCTTCCATAAGATTAAGATTAAAGGTAGAAACCAATACCCGGGAACATTTCACGGTGCTGGGATTACAACAATTTCCCTTTGAAGTAAATTCATCGTGGTTTGAAGGAAGTTGTAGCCTGACCACTTACAGATTAGAGGAATTGCTGGGCACCAAACTGAGAGCGTTGTACCAGCGCCGTAAAGGCCGTGACCTCTACGATATGTACATAGCATTGACTCAAAAGCAAGACCTGGATATTGATGCATTGATTCAAAGCTATCGGGAATACATGCTGTTCTCGGTTGATAAACCACCCACCCAACGAGAGTATATCCTTAATATGGAAGCCAAAATGAATGATTCGGAATTTTTAGGTGACACCACTGCATTATTGCGACCGGATATACCCTACGAACCACAGGAAGCCTACGAAATAGTTAAAGCAGGATTGATTGAACGCATATAATTATAACATTCAAAAGAAATTAACCGTGTATGACTCATTAATGCAAATGTACATGGTTTAAAATGTAAAGGCCGGGAATTTAACGTGGTCGTCCCGAATCATCCCCGCATCCCGAACCCCAAATCAATTTTTGTCCGGACAGCTACAGTCCGGAATATTTACATTTTAAGTAAGGGTAAACAGCTGAAAGAGTTCAAATTACAATTTGGTCATCTTATTAATAAGACGACCAAAACTACGGCTCTGGGTTTGTTCAATTTTCGCTCATTGCTCAATCTTGCCATGCTGCTCAAAGAAAGCGAAAATGCTCTACGCCCTTGTTACTGCAAAAATCTCTGACAGATAAACCGGATGTCCGGCATTCTTGTATTAAGAAAAACCACTCTTCGGAGCTACGTTTGTTGCGTGTCATGTTTTTTGCTACATATTCCGGATAGACGGGGAGCAAAGTATGTTCGCTATGCCGACGACTTTAGCATTTACTGCAAAAATCAATGGCAAGCCCGCAAAATTGGCAACGAGATTTATCTTTTTCTAAAAGATAAGCTCCACTTACCTATCAATAGGGAGAAAAGCGGCATACGCAGACCTATGAAGTTTAC
>JBILFS010000228.1:0-4234 GCA_044351455.1 Paludibacter sp.
CCGGCAAAGAAGCCATCGTTCCATAGACATTCTCATTGAAAAATGTGGATTTTTTAATAACGATCTTGTAAGATGAATACTTTTCAGGATCAGAGGTATAGCCAATCATCGACAATTCTTTGTCGCTTAACTGACTTCCGGTTAAGAATCTGATAATATATTGAATAATTTCTTCCATTAATTGTTTGATAATTCTCTTTTGAGAAATTTTCCTGTAATACTTTTGGGATGTTTTGCAATCTCATCCGGTGTGCCGGATGCAATGAGTTCACCGCCATTTCTTCCGCCATCCGGACCAATATCGATGATGTAATCACATACCTTAATTACATCCATATTATGTTCAATAATCAACACAGTATTGCCTTTGTTCGCTAATCTGTTTAAAACCCCAAGCAAAACCCGGATATCCTCAAAATGAAGTCCGGTTGTTGGTTCATCCAACAAATACATTGTTTTTCCCGTGTCTTTTTTCGAAAGTTCAGTTGCGAGTTTAACACGCTGACTTTCACCGCCCGACAAGGTTGTACTCGATTGACCGAGTCGGATATAGCCAAGTCCCACATCCTGCAGGGTTTTAATTTTATTGAAAATGGATGGTTGATTTTCGAAAAATTCCACCGCCTGATCAATATTCAAATCCAAAACATCAGCGATCGATTTTCCCTTAAATCTAACTTCCAGTGTCTCCCGATTGTATCGCTTACCTCCACAACTATCGCAGGGCACATAAACATCCGGCAGAAAGTTCATCTCTATGGTTTTAAATCCATTACCTCCACAATCTTCACATCTTCCCCCAACGGTATTGAATGAAAAACGACCGGGTTTGTAAGCCCTGATTTTTGATTCGGGTAAAGATACAAAAAGATTTCTGATTTCGGAGAAAACACCGGTGTAAGTAGCAGGGTTTGATCTCGGTGTTCTGCCGATGGGTGACTGATCGACAACCACAACTTTGTCGATATTTTCCATCCCTTCAATACTATCATGCAGTAAAGGATCTTTCAGGGATGAATAAAATTTCTGACTCAATGCCGGTTGCAAGGTTTCATTGATCAATGTGGATTTGCCGCTTCCTGAAACGCCTGTGACGCATATCATTTTGCCAAGCGGAAATTCAACATCAATATTTTTAAGATTATTGCCTCTGGCGCCTTTGATTATCAACGATTTTCCATTGCCGGGACGAAGTTTCTCCGGAATTTCAATCTTTTCTTTTCCGTTTAAAAAAGATGCTGTCATGGTGCCCGATTTCAACATTTCATCCGGAGTTCCGGAGAAAACGACTTCACCACCATGGATTCCCGCTCTCGGACCAAGGTCGATGACATAATCCGACGATAACATCATATCTTTATCATGCTCAACCACAATCACGGTATTGCCCGTATCTCTGAGTTTCCTGAGTGAATCAATCAACCGCTCATTATCCCGTTGATGAAGGCCGATACTCGGTTCGTCGAGGATATAAAGCACATTTACCAATTGAGTTCCGATTTGTGTGGCAAGGCGTATCCGCTGACTTTCACCCCCCGAAAGGGTAGAAGAGGTTCTGTTGAGAGATAAATAATTCAATCCCACATCAACAAGAAATTTCAGACGTGTTCTGATTTCTTTTAATATTTCAGTGGCAATAATCCGCTGTTTATCAGATAGTTTATCTTCAATATTTTCCAGCCAGTACATCAGTTCGTCGATATCCATGGATGCCAGTTCAGCGATGTTTTTATCGTGGATTTTATAATGAAGAGATTCCTTTTTGAGTCTTGCGCCATTGCAATTCGGACATAATATCTCTTTAGAAAACTGATTTGCCCATTTTTGTTCTGTGGCAGATGCTGAATTTTCCTGCTGAATCTCAATGTATTTTAAAATTCCATCATAGGTGAGAAAATAATTTGAGTTCCCCAGCGAATGATTTTTTATATTCAGTTTTTCATCAGTACCATTCATGATTTCATCAATGGCATCATCAGGAATTTCTGAAAGCGGAGTTTTGATATTGCAATCGTATTTTTCAAGAATGGCTTCAATTTGCCAGAAAATGGTGGTGTTTTTATGCTTGCCCAGTGGAGCAATACCCCCATTGTAAATGCTGATTTTCCTGTCCGGAATAATTTTTTCCAAATCAGTCTCATTGACTATGCCAATTCCTTTACACCTTTCACAGGCACCCTGAGGAGAATTAAAAGAGAAATGGTGCGGTGCGGGTTCATCATAGGATAGTCCGGTGGAAGGGCACATCAACATCCGGCTGAAATACTTCACTTCTTTGTTTTCAGGATTCATCAGCATCACAATCCCATTTCCCTGTTGCATGGCTGTTTGAAGCGATTGTTTCAGTCGGCTACGGTCTTTACCCGAGATATTCAGCCTGTCCACAACCAGTTCAATATCATGGATTTTGTACCGGTCAACTTTCAGACCATGGGTGATTTCCCGCAATTCACCATCAATCCGAACATGCATGTAGCCCTTTTTTCTGACAGTTTCAAAAAGTTCCTTGTAATGACCTTTCCTCCCCCGTACCAATGGAGAAAGCAGGTAAGCCTTTTTCCCATCGTAATGCTGTAAAACCAGGTCGATAATTTGTTCGTCGGAATATTTCACCATTTTTTCGCCGGTATTGTATGAATAGGCATCCCCGGCACGGGCAAAAAGCAGACGCAGGAAGTCGTAGATTTCTGTGGTAGTGCCAACTGTTGAGCGGGGATTTTTGTTGGTTGTTTTCTGTTCGATGGAGATAACCGGACTTAATCCTGTAATCTTATCCACATCAGGTCTTTCCAGGTTTCCAAGAAAACTCCGCGCATAAGCCGAGAAAGTTTCAATATACCTTCGTTGACCTTCCGCGAAAATTGTATCAAATGCAAGAGATGATTTACCGCTGCCACTGAGTCCGGTAATTACAGTGAAAGAATTTCTTGGAATCTGTATGTCGATGTTTTTCAGATTATGTACCCTTGCACCTGTTACATCAATGACGCCAGTCTCAAAATTTTCTCCGGAAATTATATTTGTTTTCAAAATGTTTTGTCTTCAATAAAAAATAACCTGCAAATTTAATATTTTCTTCAGGATATAAAAATGAATTCAAAAAAAATATTATCTTTGTACCCGCTTTTCTGCAAAGAGAGTGTGATGGGAAATTAAGCGACTAATCACTTAAATATCAACGCTTAAATTTTGAGTAACACAAATAAATTAAAAAAATGAAAGTATTTGAATTAAAGGGAACACTCAGAACTGATCTGGGTAAAAAAGCTGCAAAGGCTTATCGTTCAGGTGATAACGTACCATGTGTACTTTATGGATCAGGTGAAAATGTACATTTTAATGCAACCAATGGCGATTTGAGAAAATTGGTTTATTCTCCTGAAGTTTTTATCGTAAGTCTGGAAATTGATGGAAAGAAAACCAATGCCATCATGAAAGATTTACAGTTTCATCCGGTAAGTGACAGAGTTTTACATATTGATTTTCTTGAAGTTTCAGAAAACAAACCGGTTGCTGTTGAGGTGCCTGTTAAACTTTCGGGTCTTGCAGAAGGTGTTAAAGCAGGGGGTAAACTTGCGCTTGAGATGCGTAAACTGAAAGTGAAAGGTATTTATACCGATTTCCCTGAATTTATCAATGTTGATGTAACAAATCTTGGTCTTGGTAAATCAATTCAGGTTGGTGCTATTACTGTTGATAAACTGGAAATTCTGAATGCAAAGATTGCCGTTGTTGCTCAGGTTAAACTGACAAGAGCTGCCCGTGGTGCTGCTGCCGCTGCTGCTTCAGGTAAGAAATAAGACATAGGAAATGAAATACCTGATTGTCGGATTGGGTAATATTGGTCCCGATTACCAGGATACCCGTCATAACATAGGTTTTAACATATTGGACGCTTTTGCCAGAGCGTCCAATGTTTTTTTTGAGGATCACCGTTACGGATTTACCTGCGAAGTGAAACTCAAAGGGCATGTGCTGATTTTGCTGAAACCATCTACCTTCATGAATCTGAGTGGTAACGCTGTTCGTTATTGGATGCAAAAGGAGAAAATTCCGCTCGAAAATGTTTTGGTCATTGTGGATGATCTGGCTTTGCCTTTCGGAACTCTACGGCTCAAGCCAAACGGTTCGGATGCCGGTCATAATGGTTTAAGAAATATTCAGGAAGTGCTTGGAACAATACAATATGCCCGTCTTCGGTTTGGAATCGGAAATGGATATCCCAAAGGTTATC
>JBILFS010000230.1:0-4227 GCA_044351455.1 Paludibacter sp.
AACAACAGCGCATCACAAACAAATAATTATTGAAAATCTTCCCTTCCCCGACACTTATGTTTTTGCAGATAAAAACATGACCAATACAATCATCCGGAATCTTTTGACCAATGCTATTAAATATACGCATCAGGGTGGGTTGGTTTTAGTCAGTTATAAAATGAATGATGTTTCAGCAATAATATCTGTAACTGACACTGGAGTGGGCATGAACACTTTTCAGGTTGAAAATCTATTTAAGATTGATAAGAAAGTCAGCATGCCCGGCACAGACAGAGAACAGGGAACCGGCTTAGGACTTATTGTGAGCAAGGAATTTGTACAGATACAAGGTGGTGAAATCACAGTAAAAAGCGAACCTCAGCAAGGAAGCACATTTACTTTTTCTTTGCCGTTGTGGAAAGAATGATGAAACGAATATGACAATAAAAAAATGATACCAGTTAAGTCTCTTTCGACTTATACTGATATCATTTTCAATTTTTAAGAGTTCCGGTTGAATATATAAAACAATCGATCAATTTCAGGAAATCTTATCCAAAGCCTGCTGAATATCCGCTTTGATATCTTCAATATTCTCAATTCCAACAGAAATTCTCAACAAGCCCGCTTCTACCCCGGCCTTCTTTTGATCTTCAGGAGATAATTGTTCGTGTGTTGTTGCAGCCGGATGAATGATCAGGGACTTAGCATCACCAACATTCGCCAAATGACTCAGTAACTGCACATTATCAATCAATTTATTGGCAAGATCAGCATCTCCTTTCAAACGGAAAGTTAAAACACCACCAAATCCTTTTTTCAGATATTTTTTTGCCAGATCGTGGTATTTACTGCTTTTTAGTCCCGGATAATTAACATACTCCACAGCAGGATGTTGTTCGAGCCATTCAGCCAAAGCCAATGCATTTTCAACATGTCTTTCCACCCTCAGGGATAAAGTTTCAAGTCCCTGAATTAACAGGAAAGAGTTAAACGGACTGATGGCATTACCCCAGTCACGAAGTCCTTCAACCCTGGCGCGAATATTAAATGCAATGTTACCAAAAGGACCATCCGTTCCGAAAACATCCCAAAACACAAGACCGTGATAACCCTCGGATGGTTCTGTAAATGACGGAAACTTGCCATTTCCCCAGTTGAATTTACCACTATCCACAATCACACCGCCGATAGAAGTACCATGTCCGCCTATCCATTTGGTTGCCGATTCAACCACAACAGAAGCTCCATGTTCGATTGGACGGAAAAGATAACCACCGGCTCCGAAAGTATTATCCACGATAAGAGGTATGTCGTACTTCTGTGCTATTGCGGCAATAGCTTCAAAATCAGGGATATTCAAATCCGGGTTACCGATGGTTTCTAAATAGATGGCTTTAGTGTTATTATCAATGAGTGCTTCAAAATCTTCCGGTTCATCAGTTGGGGTAAATCGAACCTCAACACCCAATCTTTTGAATTGCACTTTAAACTGATTATAAGTTCCACCATATATATGCGATGTTGAAATAAAATTATCGCCTGCCTGCACGAAATTATTGATCGCTATGAACTGTGCTGACTGACCTGATGAAGTTGCCAGAGCTGTTACACCACCTTCTAATGCTGCGATTCTTTTTTCGAAGACATCCGTAGTCGGATTCATCAAACGGGTATAAATATTTCCGAATTTACGTAATCCGAATAAATCTGCTCCATGTTGAGCATCATCAAACACATAAGAAGTAGTTTGATAGATCGGCACTGCCCTTGCGTTTGTGGTTTTATCAACCTCCTGACCTGCATGTATCTGCAGCGTTTCAAATTTATAATTTGCTGACATAATGATTTTTGATTTTAATTTTTTTATTAATTCCTTTAGTAATTACTTCTTAAACAGATCATTATAGAGGATACTCTTCGAAAGCATAAAGAAGTGTAGAAAGATATCTTTCACCGGTATCAGGAAGTAATACCACAATGTTTTTACCTTTGTTTTCCGGACGAAGTGCTAACTGTGTAGCAGCATAAGCAGCAGCTCCGGATGATATACCAACCAACATACCCTCTTCCCTGGCTAATTGTCTGGCTGTTAAAATTGCCTGATCATTGCTTACCGGAATAATTTCATCCACCACTTCCGGATTGAAATTTTTGGGGATAAAACCAGCACCAATACCCTGAATTTTATGCGGACCGGGATTTCCTCCTGATAAAACAGGTGAATCTGCAGGTTCAACCGCAACTATCTGTATAGCAGAATTATATTTCTTTAATGTAAGTCCTACCCCACTTACAGTACCACCTGTACCAACACCTGCCACAAAGATATCAACTTTACCATCAGTATCTCTCCAGATTTCTTCTCCGGTTGTTTCGGCATGAATCTTTGGATTGGCTGCATTTTCAAACTGTTGCGGGACAAATGATCCATTTTCTTCCGCAATGGCATTGGCTTTGGCAATGGCACCTTTCATTCCTTCCGCACCGGGAGTCAGAACCAGATTAGCTCCTAATGCTTTGAGCAGATTACGTCGTTCCACACTCATGGTCTCAGGCATGGTAAGTGTTAATTTATAGCCTTTGATAGCCGCAACAAATGCCAGGCCGATACCGGTATTCCCACTGGTTGGTTCCACGATTTCAATGCCTGGTTTCAGGATTCCTTTTGCTTCAGCATCTTCAATCATCGCCAGGGCGATACGTTCTTTAACACAACCCAGCGGATTGTATGATTCCAGTTTGGCAATCACATTGGCATTTAAGCCCTTATTGACAGCATAATTTGAAAATTGAACAAGGGGTGTATTCCCCACAAGTTCTGTTAAGTTTTTTGCAATTTTCGACATACCTTATAATTTTATAGTTTACTTAATTTTTCTTTGAATTTGATATTGCAAAAATACAGCAGCCCGGAAGCTGCTGCAATAACAGGGTAATGGTATTTTTATACCCTGTTTATGGTATGTAATAAATATTTAAAACTTAAATGTCACACTGCCAAGCAAATGTATGCCGGCCTGAGGATATAAATATTTATAGTGATATTGATTAGCATCACCCGGATACATTTCAGTCCATGCATAGCCACCGGTTTCATATGTTTCATTGAATAAGTTATTTACTAATATCTGAAAATCAACAGATTTCATCTTCTTTAATGGTAAAGAATATTTCAGACTCAGATTATTCACAATATAGGAATTCACCGATTTCTCTTCAGTTGAAGTATTATCAAGGTATTGTTTTCCAACAAACTGGCTCATGATCGATGCTTCAAAATTTCCTCTGGTATATGTAAAAACGCTATTGGTAACTACATTAGGAGAATAACCGATATTGGTAGATGTATAAACACTATCAACTGTTCCAACCACATCATAATCAGGGTCATAAACTGACACATAACTATGATAATTCAGAATTTTGTTTGTACTGATGGAAATATTTCCATCCCATCTGAAGTGGTCTGATAATCTTCCCCCTGCAACGATTTCAATTCCCGCACGATAACTATCTTCTACATTGGAAGTCAGTAGTTCACCTATTTCACTGATTTTACCTGTCAACACCAACTGATTTTTATATTTCATATAGTATGCGTTTATCCCAACTGAATAATCTTTATCCTGGAATCTGTAACCTAATTCAGTATCAAACAAAGTTTCAGCAACAGGTTGATCGTTGACGCCAGATTCAGTGAAATTATTTCGGTTAGGTTCTCTGTTGGCAACCGACCATGAAGCGTAAACATCCTGAGTTTTGTCAATTTTGTAGGTTACTCCTAATTTCGGATTGAAAAAATGAAAGGATTTATCAATGTCTAATGGTCTCATTTTATTGGTATCCCAGTCGAACTTGTCATTCTGACCCTCCATGCGATGTCTTACAAATCTGTATTGCAAATCCGCTGAAAGATTTAGTGATTTAAACAAATCATAAGAAGTTTTCAGATAAATATTGCCATCATCCTTGATGGAATTACTGCGATAATATTCATGTTCGGGATTTGGATTCTGTGCATTTCTAACCCAGATCACTTTACCATAATGTGCGCCTGCATACCGGTTCAATCCTCCGCCAAAGGTAGTTGAAAGGCCATCATTCTGATAATTCAGGGCAAATACCACACCTCCGAAATGATTGTCGAGCCATTTACGGCGAATCAAATCGGTAGTACTGCGTGCCTGACCATTCAGTGTATCAGGGATTAAACTATACTCATCAAACGACCTGTCTTTTTTA
>JBILFS010000231.1:0-4225 GCA_044351455.1 Paludibacter sp.
CACGGTTACGCACCATATTTAATTTTGCAAGACCTTCTGTAATATTACCTTTACGTGCATAAGCTTCAGCTACATCTAAAACACTTTCTGCATAACGGATAACCGGCGTATAATCAGTATAAGTTGTACCATCACGATATTTATTTGACAATTTAGCAGTTGGGCCATTTTTAGTCAACTGAGTACGTCTCAAATCAGATGCTAACCACCAGGTTTGATTCCAGATGAGCGGACTGATTGCAACTAACGCTCTTGTGTTGTACATAGAACCTAATGCACCATTCACTCCAGAGTGATCCAGGTCATTATTTTCGATTGAAAATACTGATTCGGTATTCGTTTTATTATTTGCGAAAGGACCTTCGGGAGCAGCAGTTAATGTATAACCGGTAAGATTTGGAAACTCAGCTATAATCTTATCCCAGTCCCACATGTGAGAATACAATCTCAATTTAAGCGATAAAGCAGCACCTTTTGTAGCTCTTACAACTTTTAAGTAACCAGTTCTGGCTGCAGGAAGTTTCTGTTCTGCAAAAGTTAAATCCTCTAACATAAATGTATAGACATCTTTAACTTTTTCACGACCCTTAACAACTTCAGAATCCACTTCAGCCGCACCCATTACAGGAATTGTTCTAATTGGCAAACCTGCATGCGAAGCATCTGATGTATGCTTGTAAGGTGAAGCAAAATGAATCATAAGTTCATGATAGGCTAATGCACGAAGAAAACGCATTTCACCTTCATATTCTTCAGCCTTGGCAACAGTAATAGTACCTTTAACTCCGGCATCTTTAACACCTTTGATAACAATATTGGCTTTATTAACAACTGCCCATAGTGTATTCCACATATTTACATTGTTAGCAGTAGTAGGATCATACAAACTATTGTATGTAAACTGATAGAATGCAGCCATATTCAACATATCTTCACCACGGCAGTCACCCTGTGAAACACTTGCAGCACCAAAAGGATAACCCCTTACCTGAAAAGCAGATCCTTGCGAAGCCTGATAGAAACCACTTTGAGCCGCATCATAAACACCTGTAACAGAAAGAGCAATCAAATCAGGATTGTCAAAGGCAGACAACTCTGAAATTGAACTAAACGGAGATAAATTCAAATCCTCTTCGTTGCAGGAAGTGAAAGTCAGAATTGCAAGCAAAACCAACCCGAATCTCAACTGAATTAATTTATTTATTATTGTATTCATACTTATTTATTATTAGAAATTAACATTAATACCAACTGACATTACCCTTTGAATTGGGTTTGCATTGTAATCAACTCCACTAAATCCTGTTCCACCAACCATTTCAGGATCCAGTCCGGAATATTTTGTAGATGTTAACAGATTTTGTCCCTGTGCAAAAACTCTTACACTTTCAATTGACACTTTTTTGGTTATATCTTTTGGTAAAGTATATCCCAAACGAACATTGTCCAATTTAACAAATGATCCATCTTCTATATATCTTGAGATTGTGTTTCCATCTAAATTGATGAAGTTCGAACGACCATGCCAAAGTTTTGGAGTTACGCCATCACCCGGATTGTTTGCATTCTGCCAACGACCAAGAATTTCAGTTCCATTATTCTGGAATTGTTGAGTTAATAAATCACCTCTTGTTCTATTGAAAATTTTATTTCCTCCGGAGAAGCGAACCATTAGACTTAAATCAAAATTCTTGTAAGTAAGTGAACTTGAAACAGAACCATAATATGTAGGAACTGTATTGCCAAGGATTTTCTTGTCAGCAACATTAAATACAGTCTGATTAGTTGCATCCATCAATGTTGGATTGGCTGCATCGTAGAAATAATATGTTTGATTTGAAATATTGCCCTGAACAATTTTATTATCTTTATTCAACCAAAGAGGATTACCATTAGCTGGATTGACCCCCATAGACTCATATCCATACAAAGAATACATGGAATAACCTTCACGTACGATTGAATAAGAGAATGGGATATCCTGACCTTCGTTAAGTTTTGTTACTTCATTTTGATTCAAAGTAAGTACTGCATTTATGTCCCATTTCAAATCTTTAGTTTTAATAGGAGTATAATTCACAGTGAATTCAAGACCCTGATTATACAAACTTCCAACATTCTTGCTTACAACATTACTTGGAACACCTAATGATGGAGGTGTTGGAGCAGATAAAATAAGGTTAGACTGATCATTTTTATAATAATCAACAGTCATATTCACTTTTCCTTCGAGTACTGTTAAATCTAAACCAACATTCATTTTATTACTTGTCTCCCACTGAAGAATACCATTACCCATCTGTGAAAATGCAATACCATTTTGAGAACCATACTGAGCTGAACCAAACAACCCAAGGTATGGATAATTTCCAATACTTGTATTACCTACTGATGCATAAGAAGCTCTCAATTTCAGGTCATCAATTTGTGGAAGACTGCTTTTGATAAAATCCTCTTCACTTAAGGTCCAGCCAATCGACGCACCCGGGAAAATACCAAATCTGTTTGCTTTTGGCAAAGCAGATAATCCGTCGCGACGAACAGAAGCCTGCAAATAATACTTATTCATGTAGTTATAATTAACCCTTGCAGCTAATGACTGTAAAGCATTTTCTGTCATACCACCATAAACGTTCTGAGTCGTTGCTGTTCCGGAAATTATATTATGGCGGAAGAATCTGTCAGAAATATTCTGAGCAACAGCTTCGTGGTAATATAACTTCTGATATTGAGATTCCTGTACCAAAGTTGCAGTAACATTATGAACATCTGCAATGATATCGCTATATGTCAATACGTTTTGGATATTATATCTTGCCGAATTTTGGAAAGCCTGCATTACATATCCACCACGACCTGCACCATCACCATGTCTCGGATCCCAGTACTGATAACCATCATTAAGTAGTACGTCAGCACTGATTTGAGGACGGTATGTAAATTTGTTTAAAAATTTTGCTTCAAGATAAATGTTTCCCAAAGCACGATATGATTTAGATGTTGCTTTGTTGTTTTCAATAACAAACATGATGTTTGGTAAGTTGTCATCAATCATTCTAAGGTTAGCACCACGACCAAGAACTCTGGTATCTGCATCATCAATATTGAAACCAGTTGGGTCGTTTGCATCCATAGGACTAACGTTTGGCAATGCTCTGATTGCATTGAACATATTTCCGGATAAACTATTTGTTCCCTGATTTAAACCTTCGATAACTGTATTTGATAATGAAACGTTTGTACCGATTTTCAACCAATCATATACTTTCTGATCAATATTGGAGCGGAAAGTAAACCTGTCTAAAGAGTTTGATTTGGCAATACCATCCTGACTTGAATAACCCACAGAAACATAATAATTAGTTTTGTCAGTTGCACCGGAAATAGAAAGATTTTCTTCATGCTGCACTGCCTGATTGTTTATAACCAGCCCCATCCAGTCGGTATCAATTGGATTTCCATCACCATCAACACCTGCAATTGCCTGTGCTGCTGCAGTCCCTGCATTTGCAAATTTTTCATTTGAAATGGTGATAAAATCTGCTGCATTTAAAACATCATAAATTTTCACAGGAGATGCTGAACCAATATAACTATTCAAAGTTACTTTTGTTCTACCCTGAGTTCCCTTTTTGGTTGTGATAAGGATTACACCATTAGAAGCTCTCGAACCATAAATTGCGGTAGCAGATCCATCCTTAAGTACTTCAACTGAAGCAATATCAGCAGGATTAATATCCGCTAACGCATTGTGTGGAGCTGCAGAATATGCAGTTTGGTTTTGAGTAAAGATAGGCACACCGTCAACTACAATTAAAGGATATGTTCCTGAACTAATAGAGTTAACACCACGAATACTAATCGCAGGAGTTTGACCTAACACACCAGTTTGAGTCGAAATTTGAACACCGGCAAGCCGACCAGACAATTGGCCTTCAAAACTTGGAGCAACCAGGCCAGCGATAGCATCACCTTTTACCTGAGCAATAGACCCTGTTAATTCTCTCTTTTTCTGAATTCCATAACCAGTTACGATAATTTCATCCAAAGATTTTGTGTCAGACTCCAGTCGTACAATCATATTGTTCCGACCTTCCATTTCCACTGTTTTCATACCTACGTACGAAAACCATAATAATTTTGAATTTGCTGGCATTGCGATAGTAAAGTTACCATTCACATCGGTTACTGTTCCGACTGTAGTACCCTTAACCATTACTGATGC
>JBILFS010000232.1:0-4222 GCA_044351455.1 Paludibacter sp.
TCAGGAAAAATGGGAAAATCTTTTCAACGGAAAAAATCTGAAAGGTTGGAAAGTGTTGAATGGAAAAGCCGAATACACTATCGTCGATGGTGCTATTGTTGGTCATTCAAAGCTGAACACACCTAATACATTTTTATGTACCGAGAAGATTTATGGTGATTTTATTCTGGAACTTGAATTTAAGGTTGACAACAGATTAAACTCGGGTATTCAATTCCGCAGTAATAGTTTTAAAGAATATAATAACGGTCGCGTGCATGGTTATCAGTGCGAGATTGACCCTGCACCCCGCGCATGGAGCGCAGGTATTTATGACGAAGGTCGTCGGGGCTGGTTGTATCCTCTGGATTTAAATCCTCCGGCAAAAAAAGCTTTTAAGGCTGATGATTGGAATAAAGTTCGTATCGAAGCAATTGGAAACGATATTCGTACCTGGTTAAATGGTATTGCGTGTGCTAACTTGCTGGATAATACTACTGCCACAGGATTTATAGCTTTGCAGGTACACCAGATTGGCAAGCCGGAACAAGTAGGTGCAACGGTTGCCTGGAAGAATATCCGCATATGTACAACAAACCTTGAAAAAGTAAGAAAACCTGCCAGCGAAGCTGCTCCTCAAATCAACCGTATCGATAATTTTGTTACAGAACTTGAAGCATCGCAGGGATGGAAACTGTTGTGGGATGGAAAAACTACCGAAGGATGGCGCGGTGCTAAACTTACTGCCTTCCCTGCAGGAGGATGGAAAATCGAAAATGGCATGCTAAAAGTGCTGAAATCAAATGGTGGTGAATCAACCAATGGTGGCGATATTGTTACGCTTAAAAAATATAAGAATTTTGAGTTAAGCGTTGATTTCAAAATCACAGAAGGTGCAAACAGTGGTGTTAAATACTTTGTGGATACTGAGTTAAATAAAGGTGCTGGTTCATCCATCGGATGTGAGTTTCAGATTCTGGATGACGCCAAACATCCGGATGCAAAATTGGGTGTAAAAGGTAACCGTACCATGGGTTCACTTTACGACCTGATTCCTGCTCCTGAAAACAAATCAGTGCGTAAAAATGAATTTAACAATGCCCGAATTGTTGTAAATGGCAATAAAGTTCAGCACTTCTTAAACGACAAACTTACAGTAGAGTATGAGCGAAACACCCAAATGTTCAATGCGCTTGTTAACTACAGTAAATACAGTGTGTGGCCAAACTTTGGCAATGCCGCCGAAGGTTATATTCTATTGCAGGACCATGGTGATGAAGTGTGGTTTAAAAATATCAGAATCAGAGAATTGTAGACATAGCCTAAAAATCACCCCGGATGTTTAATCATATCCGGGGTGATTTTTTTATGAACCTGATTTACTTTCTTGTCACTTTAACTGCTGATTTGGCATTCTCAATCATCTCCAATCTCCCTTCGCCCGAAACAGTTTTTTCAAAAACAGCATAATAACCCTTAAGTTTTTCTATCACTGGTATCAATTCCACAGAATTAATCTGATTTTTCACTTCTGTCGGATCAGTTTTCCTTTCAAAAAACATATTTCCAAAACTGCGGTAATCGCGTTTAGATGCCGCAACGGTTGGATCGAGCATGATCCCCAGTTTATAATCTTTGGTAATTACAGATGCCTGACTCCAGTTTTCTGAAACAATATACTTACGTTTAACAGGTGTTTTCTTTGTAATTGTTTTTGCCAGTGAAATACCCTGAAGCGGATAATTGCATGCCGGACGTTTGATACCAGTCAGGTCCATTAATGTCGGATATATATCTATCAATCCAACCAAATCGTTGTTTTTATATCCTGCCGGAAATTTCCCTTTCCAGTAAAAAAGCATGGGCACCTGCAAGGTTTCTTCATACACATTATGCCCGAGTGCAGCCTTTTCAATCATACCATGTGCACCCACAAAATCACCATGGTCGGAGCTGTAAATAACTATGGTGTTTTCAGCCATTCCGGTTTTTTCAAGTTCTGTAAAAATCTCTCCAATAAGTGCATCTATCTCAGTAACAAGGGCATAATAAGCTCCTATATAATCGCGGTAGAGTTGTTCGTCCTCAGCAGCTAATCCCAAACACCAAATACCGTTTCTGCTTTTGCGTAAGTCAGCAAGCATGGGTGGCAACTCACTGGCAGGCTGTCGCAAACTTTCGGGCATTTTTAATCCATCTTTAAGGATAGTGCCTTTCCCCCATTTTGTAACATCATACTGAGCTAAATATTTTGGCAGAGGATTATAAGGTTGGTGAGGTCTGTAAAAAGATGTGAAACAGAAAAACGGTTCTCCGCTTTTTTTATGGTTTCGTATTACATCCAGGGTCAATTGGGTAGAATAAGCCTCCATTGTTTTATCTTCAGGCAAACGGGTGGTTCGTGTACCCATTTTTGCCGTTGGAAATTTGGTGTTCTCTTTAGAATTTCCAGGAGGATATTTCCCGAATTCAGCTGCCCAGTCTTCGCCAAAAGCATCGGCATAGCCTTGTTCTTCAATCCATTGTATGTAATTGTTTTTAGGAGATTCCTTAGCCATATGACTTTGATGCATAGTCCAGCCTTTATCTGCCCCTTCATCTAAGTGTCTTTTCCCAAAAGCATAAGTTGCATAGCCATTGGCCTGAAAAGCAGCTTGTAAAGATATCGCATTATTGATAACATTTGTTCCTAAATGCGCATTATCCATCGCGCCAATAGTTCGCGGATAAAGTCCTGTAAATAAAGACATACGCGAGGGTGCAGATATCGCATTCTGGCAATAAGCACGATTAAAAACAACTCCTCCTTTTGCCATGGCATCGAGGTTGGGGGTAATCACATCCGAATGCCCCTGAAAGCCAAATGTTTCCGCATTGTGTTGGTCACTGAAAATGAAAATCACATTTGGTTTCTGAACTTTTGGGGTTTTGGATTCAACAGGTGATATTGCCGAAAAAGCAACAGCAACAGTCAAACTTGCCTGCGTAATAATTTGTTTCATAAATTAATAATAATCTGTATTTTTTACAATTATTCCCTTATCAAAATCCTTTTCTCAACTCCTTCAGTTAATGGAGAGTTTACATTTTTCAAATAACCAACAAGCTTAGAACGCAATTCCTCAGCTTTGTCTTTGTATTTAAAACGCTCCGGATTCGTTCCCAAAAGGTTGTTCATTTCAAACGGATCATTTTTCAGATCGTAAAGCACTTCCACATCCTTTCCTCCTGCCCTGTGTGTGGTCATCAATTTCCACTCTTCGGTCCGGATCATCAGCGAGGGCACACTTTCGTTCGTCCATATCCATTCCGAAACAGCAAAGTCATATTTTGGTTTTGCATTTTTCTCCATTACTTCACATAATGAATAACCGTCGGAAGGAATATTTTTTAAACCTGCGTATTCCAGTATTGTTGGAAATAAATTCAGGATTGATACGGGCGTAGTTATGGTTTTGCCTGCGGGAATTCTGCCCGGATAACGCATCAGTAATGGCACTCTTACTGATTCTTCGTAAAAACAAAATTTTCCACGCATACCATGTGCTCCCAGCATTTCGCCATGATCGGAAACAAAAATAACCAGAGTATTCTGTGCCAGCTTTAATTCGTCGAGTTTGCCCAGAATCTTACCCACCCAATCGTCTATTTCTGTTACAAATGCATAATAATTGGCCGTCATGTATTGAACTATTGCCTTTTCGTTGTAAGGCGTAATTTCCCTGTTCGGATGGTACGGCGAATTGGAACGCTTGTCGGTAATTGAAACAGGAGATGGCATATCCTTTACTTTGTACATCGATGCGTAAGGTTCAGAAGGTGTGATGGGCACATGCGGACAATGAAAAGAAGCTGTAAGCATAAACTTTTTGTCTTTTAATCGTTCCAGAGCTTCGAGGCTTTGCTTCCCCTGAATGGCTGTAATGGTATATTCGGCTGGCAAATCGAGAACACCATGAACATCTGCCTGACTGCGTTTTGTATCTGTTTCAGCATTGTTGATATTTCCGGATGTCAATAAATCAAATTTGGTATCGGTTGGATCGGGTTTGTAAGGAATAATTCCTCCGTAAAATGTTGTTTCGTAAAGTTCATCTTTCTTCAATGTACGTTTTTCAATGTTTTTTCTTAAGAAAGCTACATAATTTTGTTCCCACTTTACGATTTCTTCAACTCCATTTTTACCATCCGGAACCGGATTTGAATACACGTTTGCCATATGTTCGGGCGAATGAAATTTTCC
>JBILFS010000233.1:0-4161 GCA_044351455.1 Paludibacter sp.
GATTTGGCCTCCATGGATGCTTCCCTGAAATCAAAAGCACGGGCCGGTTTAAAAGACTCCTGGGATTTTATTGAAAATGATTTGGCTTTTTGTACCACCGGCGACCGTTTGCCCAAAACTGCTGCTTCGGGCATGGTGACTTACTACGCTGCTCAGGCGTTGACAGCCAGGGCCATGCTTTATGCCAAACGATACGACAAAGCCATTGCTGCTGCCCGTACCCTCGAAGGGAAGTTTAGTTATGTCGACGATTATGCGAACATTTTCAAAAACATCAACAATTCGGAAGTAATTCTCGGAGTTTATTGGAAATATCCTGAAATGACGCATAGTTTTGATGTGAATTATGCTCCCGCTGGTGATATTTTAGGACAGGGTTTGCTGGCGAAAGCTGCACCAACACAAGAGTTTGTGGACATGTACGACATGGCAGATGGTACTCCGTTCAATTTGTCAAATCCTGCGCATGCTGCCATTCGTTTTGCAACCGACGACAACGCAACCCAACGCGATCCCCGATTGAAAGCAACAGTTTTGTTCAATCAATCATCCTGGAAAAACAGGAAGATTAATGCCTATTACGACGAGGCTTCGGGAAATTATGAACTGGACATGAAAAACTTTCCATACAGCAAAGTAAATTCGCCGGGAAACACCGTTACAGGGTATTACATGCGAAAATTTATTGATGAAAATAACAACGACTTTGTGTCTAAAGGTAGTGAACAAGACTGGGCTGAATTTCGTTATGCTGAAACCATGCTGATTCTGGCTGAATGTCTGGCACAGACCCCTGCGGGAATGGCCGAATCACGCAATATTATGCATGAATTGCGCAAAAAAAGGTTTAAAAATGCTTCGATACCGGCACCGGCTTATACTACAACTTCAGAAGCAGTGGATTATATACTGAAGGAACGAGCCATTGAACTGGCATACGAAGGTCATCGTTTCTGGGACTTACGCCGCACCGGAAAAGCTTTATCAGTTTTAAACGGAAAAAGATACAATGGTGTAAAATGGACCAAAAAAGCCGATGGAACATTTGTAGCAGAACTGGTCTCATGCGATACCGGTGTGCGTCGCTATTATTCAAAATGGAATGCTTTCCCAATACCCGATGCTGAAATCAGAAACAATTTGGAAGCGAAACAAAACAAGGACTGGTAATCAATTTGAAAAAATAAACGTATGAAATTCTTACAATATATCATCATGATTATTCCGGTACTGGCGTTCAATGCCTGTCTCGAACCGGAAATGCCCGAATTTAGTTCGGATAACACCATGACGTCCATAGAACTGGTCGTTGTGAAGGAAGCGAAAATGAATGCAGCCGGAAGTCGCCCCGACGACGATGTGCAGAAATTGGCCGGATCCATTGCCGCCAACGGAATCATCTCTTTTTCAGGCATCAGCGAACTGACAACAGAACAAAAAACCAGGGCCAGATTCAATGCCATCATTCCCTTAACAGCCACGCTGGTGGAAAAAGACGGAGCAGGCAATATTATCGGAAGTGGCATTGGCGGACAAAGAACCATCACCAAAAAAACCTATTATTTCTATGTGGTGGCAGCCAATGGAAATGAAAAGAAATATGTAATCACTTTTAATTAATTTTACTCAAATACAATCATCATGAAAACAAAATTTTTATTGTTCATTTTAATGTTTGCCGGATTTGTGACGGCATTCAGTTCCTGCGAGGAAAAGGAAAATCCGGCCAATGTGCTGGCTGAAAACATGATTACGGTGAAGAATGTTGCCGACATTCAGGTGTTGCTCGACAATAAGGCTAAAACCATCGACATTGCTGTGCCTTTCGAAGCCAAGGATTCTCTGGCCAAACTGACCCTGCTCTTCAATGATTTACCGACAGGAGCCATGGTTAGTCCGCTGAATGAAGTGAAGGATTTTACCAACAACCAGCGTCATAACTACACCGTAACTTTTTCCGATGGAGAAATCAAGGTGTACAGCGTTGGTGTGACTTATGCAGCACTTCAGCCAAAGTTTACCAAACTCACCCTCAATGGTGTTCAGGTTAAACTCGAGAACAATGTGTGGATTGCGCAGTTACTTGCATCTGAAGATCTGAAGGTTGTAAAAATTGCGTATGAAACCAATGAGCCCACGGTATCGGTAAAAATCAAAAATACAGATAACGATGACTATGTGGCACTGGATACAACAGCTGTAAATAATAAACACAATTTTGAAGATAAACTGAATGGCCGCAAATTCAAACTGGAGTTTAACGGTGCAAGCAATATCATTACTGTAAAAGTGGTGACTTCAGGTTATACCAAAATCACCAAAGTTTGGCAGACATTTGCCAATATCGGAACACCGGATTTCTATGGTGTTACTGCCCTGGCAGGAACCAGTCCGGCCACAGTTGTGCCAGCATCTCCAAGTACCGATGCCTGGGACCGCAATATTGCCATGGACGATAATTATATCTACATCGCCCGTGGAAACAAGCATATTCAGGCTGAAACAGGTTCACCGGCATTCTATCCCGGATATGGTATCATTGCCATCAAAATTGCTGATAAAACGGCGAAATTAATGGATCGTACCGGCATGTACACCCTGGAAGAAACAAATCGCGGTGCACATGGCACAACCGACGTAAATGTGATCGGGGGAAAAATTGTTGCATGTAACCTTGCCAATTCCGCCAACAACATCCTGAAAGTTTTTGTTTGGAACAATGTTGATGCTGCTCCACAATTATTATTATCCTACAATGTTGGTGCTGCTCCAAATCCGCGTTTGGGAGATAAATTTACTTTCGAAGGTGATTTAACCAATGGTAAACTTCGTTTCTTTGATTACAATGCCAACAACCGTTATTTCGAATTTACCATTACAGCAGGCGTTGTAAATCCGACCCCGACCATTGTAACCGTTCCCGGAATCCTGGAACCAAGTACAGGAACAACTGCCGGAGGTATTTATAAGTACAGCGCAACCGAATATCTGTTCTCCGGAACCGGTAAACAGGCAGTGGTATTTAATCCTGCAACATTGACAACGACCTACAAAACTCCGGGAGCAGTATTCCCGTCCAGTCAGGTTGGAGATGCATTCTTTACATTCAATGATAAAAATTATCTGGCATATCTGTATGCAACCGATAGTTTCAAACGCTGGGTGGTAACCATCCGTCCACTTGATTATCCAACACTTGCAGAAAGTCTTGAGAAAATTTCATCAAAAGCTACATACATCAATGTTTCAGGTCCGAACTATACCGATATTGCCAATATATCAAACGGTAACGGCACCGGTAAAATTTATGTACACAAAACAACAGCAGGTGTAACCTATCTGGTAGCCGTTGCAAGCAACCAGGGCATCAGTCTGTTAAAAGTTGAATAATTGAATTTATAACAAACCACACAACAGGAATAATCCATAGTCCTG
The DNA here is from genome assembly GCA_044351455.1 of Paludibacter sp. Taxonomy (GTDB): domain Bacteria; phylum Bacteroidota; class Bacteroidia; order Bacteroidales; family Paludibacteraceae; genus Paludibacter. The sequence continues at coordinate 3,436 of JBILFS010000233.1, forward strand.
TTGTGTGGTTCCTTTTAAAAAAATCAAACACGTATGCGTCATTTACTCCTATTTTTCATATCAATTTCCCTTTTTACAGCTTGTGAAAAAGGCTCTTCCGAAAATAAAATATTACAGTTAGCTGTTAAAGAAGATCCCAATGCAAGCATTACCATCGATTCTGAAAACAATACCGTTCAGATTGCGGTAGACACATCTTTGTCGTTGAATGCGCTTACGTTGAATTTTGCAATATCGCCGCTGTCGCGCATTTCGCCGGCATCCGGAGTCGCACAAAATTTCACCAACCCTGTTCAGTATACTGTAACAGCCGAAAATGGTGATAAAAGAATTTACACCGTTACAATATCCAATTTATCAGGAGAAAAGAAAATTCTGACAGCAAGCTGGGGAAGCAGTTTGAATCCGGTAAACGGAATCATTTCCGGCAACAATGTTACCATCACAGTACCCTTTGGTGTGAATACCGGTAACATGAGCATTGATGCCACACTCTCAACGGGTGCAACCGCATCGCCTGCATTTGGTACACCGCAGAATTTTTCGACGCCGGTAGTTTATACCATAACGGCTGCCAATGGCACCAAAACCAGTTATACGGTTGCTGTCAACATTGCGGCACAGGAAACCGGCGTACGAGCAGTATGGGTTACCAATGTGGCAAGTTCGGTTTTATTCTCTGAAACAGCGCTTAACGAAATGGTGGATAAACTCGCCGAACTGAAT
>JBILFS010000234.1:0-4159 GCA_044351455.1 Paludibacter sp.
GGGCAGTAACAGCCAGATTACCCTGCAGCGGATGGGTTTCAATGGGCAGAATATCTGCTGCACGATGAGATAAACCCAGTCGCGACAAAGCACAACTTGCCACAATCAGTGCATCCACAAATCCCGAATCCACCTGCGCAATGCGTTCCTCAATCGTGCCGCGAATACTAACAACTTCCATATCGGGACGCAAAGTCAGCAACTCTCTTTTGCGGGTAGGCGAACTTGTACCAATTCTTGCACCAGCAGGCAAAGATTTCAACCTGAGATTATTCCTGCTAACCAGTGAATCACGCTGATCAAAAGCCTCGAACAAGGCAATCACTTCTATGCCCCGGGGCAATGGGTAAGGCAAATCCTTGGCAGAATGAATTGCCACATCAGCATCACCGTGTAGCAAGGCTTCATCCAGTTCGCGGGTGAAAATATCTGCCGGAGGGTTATTCAACAAGGATATTTGCTTGTTTTTATCACCAAACGAATCGAGTTTTATCAATTCGTAATTGATTTCAGGGAAAAAGGCAAACACTTCCTGTACCTGCAACAAAGCCAGCGGACTTTGCCGGGAGATGACACGCAATTTATCCGGATAAACCGGGGAATTATCAGATGATGAAAAAATCATATCGGGATTTTAAAATTATACCGATACAAAAATCCGGAAAATAAAGTTTACAGGCAATCGCTCTGTTATGGTAAAAGATATACCGTGAACAGGGTATGGAAATGCAAAAGTGGGGAGAGTCAATCAAAGTAATTTACATAGCCTCTTCAACTTTTACCTTCATATTCTTAATTTTCTCATTCTCCAGATTTTTCAGGAGCGATTTCATCCTGCCCGCTTTAACCGCGACATAACTGTAATATTCCTTTACCTCGACCAAACCCAGGTCTTCCCGTTCAAGAAGTCCTTTTTTGAACAAAAAGCCAACGACATCCATTTTGCTTAATTTATCTTTTTTCCCCTTGCCGATGTAAAGCGTTTTCCACTCTGAAACGGGAGGAGCCGGTACAAGTGCCGGGAGTAAAAAAGGCTGCGGAGTTGGTTTGATATAATCGGGCAGGGTAGCATTGGCAGTTAGCAAAGAATAAGCAGAACCTTGCGCTTCCATGCGGGCTGTACGACCGTTGCGGTGAATGTATTCGTCGAGACGCACAGGAATATCGAAATGTATCACCTGTTTAATTTCCGGAATGTCCAATCCGCGGGATGCCAGATCAGTAGAAATGAAAACACAACAACTGCCGTTTCTGAACTTTGATAAAGCTTTTTCACGATCCGGCTGTTCCATTTTCCCATGAAAAAATTCATTCGACAATTTGCGGGTTGTTAAATAGGCACTGAGTTTTTCAACTTCGTCGCGCTGATTACAAAAAACAAGACTGGAATGATTGCCTAAGTAACACAGCAGCCGGTATAGCAAATCATATTTATCGTTGTTTAATCCTTTCAGAACATAAGTTTTTAATCCGGGTAAAGTATTATCTTTCAGTGAATAATCCAGTTTCTCAGGATTTGTAACACCCGTAAAAGCCGGAATTTTTAAAGCATCCGTAGCAGAAGTTAATATTCGCTTTTTCAACGATGGAATACGACCGATGATGGCTTCCATCTGTTCGGAAAATCCCATTTCTAAGGATTTATCAAATTCATCGAGAACAAGCGTTCGAATAGAATCAGTTGAGAAATTCTCCCTTTCGATATGATCCTGCAAACGACCCGGAGTTCCAATCAACAATGCCGGTGTTTTAAGCAACTCCCTTTTTTCATTATTGGAAGGACGACCACCAAAGCAACTGAGCACCCTGAAACCTGTCGCCATACTCCGCCAAACCTGTTCAATTTGTTGAGCCAGTTCACGCGATGGTGCAACAATCAATGCCTGAACACCCTCTGCTTCCGGTTGAATTTGCAAAAAAAGTGGTAATAAGTACGCCAGTGTTTTACCGGTTCCTGTGGGTGAAAGCAGTAAAATATCTTTGGGTTTGTTGCAGGCAGTCAACATAGTCTGCTGCATCTCGTTCAATTGCTCTATTCCCATGTTATTCAACACAGCAGCAATTTGTGGATTTGAATTATTCATGCTGCAAAGATACTGATTTATCAGCAGTTAATAAGTACCATTGTTGGGTGACCTTTGTTTTTGAGAAAAAAAAAGCCGGAAATAGAGATTGAATTCATGTCCGGAAAGTATAAATTGATCTAAATAATCATACAAAAAACTTTTACTCACAAGTACATTCTGTTTTAAAAATTGATAATAAAATAGTATTTTTGAAAACCGAATGATTGTTTACAAATGAAAAATTAAGAGCGCTATGAAAAATGAAATAATAATGTATAAGCCTGATGAATTACCGGAGCATATTGAGGTAATACTTGATGAAGAAAAAGAAACATGCTGGCTTTCTTTAAGTCAGATTTCCAGTTTGTTTGAAAGAGATAAATCTGTTATATCCAGGCATTTAAAGAATGTATTCAAGGATAATGAATTAGACAGAAATTCAGTTGTTGCATTTTTTGCAATAACTGCAAATGATGGTAAGACTTATAATGTTGAGCATTACAATCTGGATGCAATTCTTTCTGTTGGATATAGGGTTAATTCAAGACGAGGTACTCAATTTCGGATATGGGCTAACCGTATTTTGAAAGATTTCATGATAAAGGGTTATGCATTTAATTATCGAATGAATCGCTTGGAAGAGAATATTGAAGGTTTGAGACATGATGTAAACCGTATTGATATTGAAATCAAATCAAAGATTCTACCGACACAGGGCATTTTCTTCGACGGTCAGGTCTTTGATGCATATGCGTTTATATCCGACATTATCAAAAAAGCCAAAGCAGAAATTATCCTCATTGATAACTACATGGATGAAAGTACTTTGATACACTTATCCAAAAAAGCGAATAATGTAAAAGTGCATTTGTTTACTAAAAAAATTACTCCACAAATGGAACTTGATCTTAGAAAAGCCAATGAACAATATGGAAATTTTGAGATACATACATTGAGTCAAAGTCATGACCGGTTTTTGATAATTGATAGTAATGAGTTATACCATATCGGCGCATCTCTCAAAGATTTGGGTAAAAAGTGGTTTGCGTTTTCGAAGATGGATGTAAGTATGGCGAAGCTGGTTAAGGGGCAATTGAAATAAGAAATAAGTTAAATATGAAAATCGTTTTATCGGTATAAACCTACATTTTTAATTTCTCTCAAATCCCTGACTTTTACAAATAATTGATTCGTCAATTTATAGGTGATTTAAATTGTTTTTTGTAGCTTTGAACTTTGAAAATTTAGCTGAATGGAAAACATTGTTGATATAAAGGAAAATGACATTCGTGAACAAAAATTTAAAATCAACAATCAGTACTTTTCATTAAAAAATCTTGGAATAAAGAGAATAATATCTATCTTTGCGACAAAATGCTTACCCCGCTTCCCTTAAGAACAGCGCGCTCAGGGTAAGCTTTTTTTATAAATATATTTAATCCAAAACACTCCTGGACAAATATCCGAATAATGATATTAGATCGATTTGCTTTTGATCAGATTGTGAAATGGAAATAATTTGGAAATAATTTTGATTCTCCAAACCCATGAAGACCACCAAAATCGAATGGACAGATAAAACCTGGAATCCCATTACGGGTTGCACCAAACATTCTGCCGGTTGTGCGCATTGTTATGCCGAAGTTATGTCGCGCCGGTTACCGGGTAAATACGCAGCGTGGCACACAGTTTCGAATCCGGGCTACGCAACGTCTGAATGAATATATCCGCAAGGGATTTACAATGGATGATGAACGGCTTAAAAAACCGGGTGGGGGTAGTTACTGGAAAGAATTGTTGCAATGTCCGCTATCTTCATCGCCTCCTCCAAAATTATCTCCTTTGCCAATGCAACTTTCTCTCTTCGGTTTAATAAATTCTGATTCACCAGTTTCTTCATATCTTCCAGATTATACAGTGTTACATTCGGCAATTCGCCCACACGTTCGTCCACATCACGTGGAAAAGCAAGGTCGAAAATGAGCATTTTTTGATTGGGGGAGATGTGTTCGGGTTTTACCAGGGTGTGGGGTGCCGACGTGGCGCTTATCAAAACATCGGTATAATCGAGGAAAGATTTCAATTCGTCGTAC
>JBILFS010000011.1:0-14387 GCA_044351455.1 Paludibacter sp.
AATATCACATCATCCGGCGAATCGGGATTCTGAGCGGTAATAACAAAAACCACAAAGTAGAATATGATAAAGATACTCCATTTTGCTGGTCTGAATAATATTGAAGTAGATATCCTCATATACTGGCTATTTTAAATACATACACTGTTAACAAAAAAAAACATAATTTTGTTTGGATTCATTTTCTGCCTTTTGAGCAAAACAATATGAATCAAAAACCAAGCCTAAAAAATAACAGCCTGAATATGTGCATTTTAACAAATCAACTGCAACACACAACATCTTCATTTTCAAAGTCTGTTATTCGCATTCAAGCAAATTTAACTTCATTTAACATCGTTTTATAACAAAAGACATTAAACTAAATGAGATTTTTCAGCAATTATACCATGCAAATATAATCTAAATAATTAACTACGAGGCGCTTTTAACATTATTTTTTTAAAAGAAACCATTCAAAATGAGATATCCGGTTAAATTTGGGTTAAAAGATAACAATAAACATAGATTAATTGAAAAGAAAAAGGTTGTCAACATGTTTTAACATGATAGACAACCTCTTTATGTGGGCCCAGTTGGGCTTGAACCAACGACCCCCTGATTATGAGTCAGGTGCTGCTAACCAACTGAGCTATGGGCCCTGCATCTGCATTTTTTTTTGTATTTTTGCAAAGCGAATGCAAAAGTACAATTTTTTATGATTTCTGCAAACAACAATGTAATTTTTTTTTAATATGACGATAAAACCCAAAGTAACCACCCTGATCTTTGATTTTGGAGGGGTAATAATCAATCTTGATTTGAATCTTTGCATTCAAAATCTAAAGCATGCAGGTGCTTTAGATGTGGAAAAATACCTGAGTAATTATGGTCAGTCGGGATTCTTTCTTCAATGGGAAAAAGGAGAAATCAATTTAGCTGAATTCAGAAATGCAGTCAGAAGTATCTCTGTATCTAATCCTGATGATAAAACCATTGATGATGCCTGGTGTTCATTTCTACAGGATATTCCCGAAGACAGAATTCGTTTACTTGAAAAATTGAAAACAAAATACAGATTATTATTGTTGAGCAATTCGAATCCGCTACATATTGAAGTGAGCGGAAAAAATGAATTTAACAAATACGGTTATGAAATCGGCGACCTTTTTGAGAAGGCCTATATTTCTTATGAATTGGGCTTAACAAAGCCTGATCCTGCTATTTTTAATTATATTTTGACCGATTTAAATATCCGTCCTGAAGAATGCCTGTTTTTGGATGATGGAGAGAAAAACATCCGGACTGCAAGTGAAATGGGTTTTGAAACTTACCTCGTTACTCAGGGTGAAAATCTGGATAAATTTATTGAAGAATTATGAAGGATAATGGTCACAGAGCAGTCACAGTAGGTTTTTTCGATGGCGTTCATGCCGGCCACAGATTTCTTATCAGAGAACTGAAGAAACATGCTGCTGAGCGAAATCTGAAAAGTTGTGTCATCACTTTCAGACAACATCCACGAAAGGTTTTACAGGCTGATTTTCAACCACAACTGCTAAGTACTCCGGAAGAAAAATTTGAATATTTGCTTTCTACAGGCGTTGATGAGGTTATAATGCTGGATTTTGATTTGAATATGGCCAATCTGACTGCCCGCGAATTTATTCATCATGTTTTAGCGGATAGATATCAGGTAAAATTTCTGCTGGCTGGTCACGACCACCGTTTTGGCCGGAACCGGGAAGAGGGTTTCGACAAATACCTGGAATATGGTGCTGAATGTGCCATGGATGTTGTAAAAGCAGAACGTTATACTTCTTCAATTTTTCTACATATCAGTTCATCAGAAATAAGAAATGCTTTACTGATGGGTGAGGTTAAAATGGCTGCTTCATTACTCACCTACCCCTATTCTTTTGAAGGAATTGTTGTAAAAGGTCACCAGATTGGTCGTAAGATTGGCTTTCCGACTGCCAATATTCAGGTTATTAATCCGGATAAACTTTTGCCCGGAAGCGGGGTTTATGCGGTAAAAGTCAATTATCTGCACAAAGAATTTCCCGGAATGATGAATATTGGCGTGAGGCCTACACTTCAGGAAGGCAATGCAAAAAGTTATGAAGTGCATATTTTTGATTTTACTGAAAACATATATAATGAACAGTTAAAAATCACTTTCATAGAAAAAATCAGGGATGAAAAAAAATTCTCCGATATGGATGCACTGACAGCACAATTAACAAAAGATAAGAATTTTACTGAGCAATTATTTCGGTAATATTATTCAAAAAAAATGTATCTTTGCGTCATAACAAAAAATAAATGTATTTTGATATGAAAAAAATAATTTTAATGATGATGACAGCCATCACCGTGTCGGCAGCAGCTTCCGACAATCCATTTTTCAAACCATTTCCTGACAGTTATGGTATTCCTCCTTTTGAAAGTATCAGGACCGAGCATTATCTGCCTGCATTCAAAGAAGGAATAAAGCGCCAACAGGCTGAATTTGATGCTATTGCCAATTGTAAAAAAGCTCCAAACTTTAAGAATACCATTGAAGCCCTGGAGTTAAGTGGCGCATTACTTTCAGATGTTTCCGGCGTTTTCTTCAATCTGTATTCGGCAGAAACAAACAAGGAATTGAGTAAAATTGCCAATGAAGTTTCACCGCTTTTGTCGGAACATGGCGATAATTTATACCTGAATGATAAGATTTTTAACAGGATAAAGAAACTTTGGGCAAAAAAGGACAAGTTAAAACTAACAGCTGAACAGGCCCGTGTTTTGGAGAAATATTACAAGAATTTTATCAGAAGTGGCGCTGCTCTTGACCCTGCAGGTAAAGAAAAACTCAGGATAATCAACAAAGACCTGAGTATGGCTCAATTGAAGTTTGGCGAAAAATTACTTGCTGATAACAATGCTTTTAAGAAATTCATTACCAGTGCTGAAGATTTAAAAGGGTTGCCCGAAGGTGTGATTATAGCCGCTGCTGAAGCTGCAAAAAAAGAAGGTAAAGAGGGTCAGTGGTTATTTACAACCTCAAAAGCCAGTTTTATTCCTGTATTACAATCAAGTGAAAACAGAGAGCTTCGCAAAGAATTACTCTTGGCTTATGCCAATCGCGGCAATAACAATGACGCCAATGATAACAAGGAAAACATCCGGAAAATCATGCAGTTAAGAATTGAAAAGGCTAAGCTGATGGGCTTTAAAACACCGGCTGACATGATTTTAGACAATACGATGGCAAAAAAACCTGCCAAAGTTCAGGAATTCATGATGTCGGTTTGGAAACCTGCGGTTGCACAGGCAAAAAATGAAGCGGCTGAACTGCAGAAAATAATGGACAAAGAAGGTCGCAGTGAAAAACTGGAGGCCTGGGATTGGTGGTATTATGCGGAGAAATTAAGAAAAGAGAAATACGACCTGGATGAGGAAGCCGTGAGACCATATTTCAAAATGGAAAATGTCAGACAAGGTGTATTTGATGTTGCCGGTAAACTTTGGGGACTGAAATTCAAAAAACTGGAAAACAAACCTGTATATCACCCTGAAGTAGAGGTATTTGAAGTTACTAATGCTGATGGCTCCCTGATTGGAATTCTGCTTACCGATTATTTTCCACGACCCGGAAAAAGAGCAGGTGCCTGGATGAATAATTACAGAGAACAGTATTATCGGAATGGTAAAAACCTGAGACCTGTTATTGTGAATGTGGGTAACTTCACCCGTCCATCAGCAGGCAAACCTTCATTGCTGAATATGGATGAAGTTGAAACTTTATTTCACGAATTTGGACATGCCTTACACGGATTACTTTCTCAGACCAAATATTTAAGTATTTCAGGCACCAATGTAGTGCGCGATTTTGTAGAACTTCCATCACAAATCATGGAGCACTGGTGTTTTGAACCACAGGTTTTAAAATCCTATGCCCGTCATTATCAAACCGGAGAAGTAATTCCTGATGAACTTATTGAAAAAATTGAAAAAACCTCAACTTTCAATCAGGGTTTCGTGACTGTAGAATTTTTGAGTGCAGCAATACTTGACATGGATTATCATATGCTTACTGATGCTTCAAATCTGGATGCCGAGGCTTTCGAGAAAGCTTCAATGTTGAAAATGGGCACACTTCCTGAAATCATTGTAAGATACAGAAGCACAAATTTCAACCATATTTTCGGTGGTGGTTATGCTGCAGGATATTATAGCTATTTATGGGCTGAAGTTCTTGATGCTGATGCTTTTCAGGCTTTTGTTGAAACCGGCGACATTTACAATCCTGTTGTTGGCAATGCTTTCAGAAAAAACATCCTTGAGAAAGGTGATTCGGATGAAGCCATGAAACTGTATACCAATTTCAGGGGTAAAGAACCCGACCCAAAACATTTATTAAGAAAAAGAGGCCTGTTGAAATAAAGAATTATGTTAAGAGTCCCTGACAACAAAAACTTCATTACCCCTTCCATTCCGATGGCCATTTTGCTTATTGCAAGCTATCTGGCCATGTGGACAGGAAATTTTCTAATCAAAGGATACGCTGGTACCGGATTATTGTCGGAATTGTTTCAGGGATGGATTTCATTCGCAGGGTTCTTTTTATTGATACTCATACATGGTATAAATCTGTTGTTAATTGCACAAATTAACAGCAGATTTTCCATTATCAGAGTCAGAACTTTTATTCCGATATTCATTTTTGCTTTGTTGATGGTAGTGTGGTACAATCAACTGACGAATATCATTTCCTTTATTGCTTTGACTGTCTGGTTTATCTGCCTGATACTTGTGCTGAATAATTACCGAAATGTAAAAGGAGTTGAAAGTTCATTTCTGCTAACCTTTATTTTGTTTTTGATCAGTTTACTCAATCCGGTTTATATATTGCTTATTCCCGTTTTCTGGTTTGCATTGATTATCATCAAAAGCATGTCATTGAGGGTTTTCCTGGCTTCATTAAGCGGCTTTTTGCTTGCGCTGATTCTCTATATCGTCTACCTTTACTTAACTGAAAGTAATGATTATCTACTACCATCAATTTACAACTCTTTAATCCCTGGCATTAACCCCATTTTCTACAATATATACACCGCTATTTATTCCGGTATAATGTTGATAATGACAATTTTGTGTCTGATTGGACTTTTCTCAAACATCTACAGCGACACTGTTCAAATCAGAAAAAACACATACCTTCTGATTTACTTTTTATTTGTTACTTTTGTCATCATAATACTTTTTCCACAGGCATCCGGAGCATATATGCCAATTCTGGCTGCTTGCATTTCATTTATTATAGCACATCCCATCACTTTAAAGAAATCTGATTTCATTAAAACAATTTTCTATTTATTTATTCTTACTAATCTGGCTTACTTCGTTTTCAAGCTACTTTATTCAAACTGATGATAGATTTTATCGAACTCGGTTATGCCGGTTTATTCATTGCTTCATTTTTGGCAGCTACAGTAGTTCCTTTCAGTTCTGAAGTTATATTTTCTGCGCTTGTTGCGTCCGGATTGAACACCTGGTATTGTGTGTTTATCGCTACAGCAGGAAATTGGTTAGGTGGCCTGACATGCTACTATGTTGGGATATTGGGCAAAATAGAATGGATTGAGAAATATTTTCGCATTAAAAAAGAAAAGCTTGATAAATTCACCGGGTATATCCATCGCTATGGTGATTGGTTTGCTTTTTTCTCTTTCTTACCGCTTATTGGAGATGCTATTGCAGTTGCTTCAGGCTTCTTCCGTTGCCGGTTCTGGTTAGTTGCTTTATCCATGTTGGCCGGAAAATTTTTCAGATACATCATCTGGATGTATATTCATGGTTTAATTTTCTGATTTTTTACTTTTTCTTTTCATTTTTGATTTGTTATTTTTATTTTTTCTGATTACTTTTGAGGAAACAAAATTGCATGATCAGAATTGTCTTTATTATATTGCTTATTTTTAACAACTTGCTTCTTCCGGCTGTTGAGAAACCGGAAATCATCGAAAACAGGGTATCTTTCGGTCACAAGATTATCGGAAAAAGAACGCCTGATGCTGTCATCATCCATTCGGTTTACAATGCTTCAGGCGGAAACGAATATGACATTCCTTTGATAATCAATCAATTTAAGAGATATAATGTTTCTGCTCATTACCTCATCGACAGAAACGGATTGATTTACAGACTTGTACCTGATAAAGACATTGCATATCATGCAGGAAAAAGTTCACTTCCTGATGGAAGTACAAATTTAAATTCGCGTTCAATCGGTATCGAATTGGTTACAAATCTAACTGACAGTATAACAGCTGTTCAAACTCAGAAATTGGTGCATTTGGTTAGATATTTACAAGTTAAATATCCGGTGAAATATATTCTCAGACATAGTGATATTGCTCCCGGAAGAAAAACTGACCCCTGGAATTTTAATTGGGAAAGTTTTCTCGCAGTTCTAAAAACAGAAAACTCATAATTCAGATTGTTTTAGTATGAAGAAGTTATTACTCAACATCTGTTTTTTTCTGATAATTCAATCATTGTATGCTCAGAATATCGATTCATCGAGAATTTTCAGACCTTTCTCTCCTGAACCATCTCTGATTAAAAATCTTTCAAAAATCTCCAATCCGGAGGCTGGTTTAACCGGCAATAATATTGCTCTTTGGAGCAGTCATGGTTACTATTATAAAAACGAAGAAAACCGCTGGACCTGGCAAAGACCAAAACTCTTTGGCATTGTAGAAGATTTATTAACCAAATCAATTGTTCTGCCCTTCCTGATTCCAATGCTCGAAAATGCCGGAGCACAAACTTTTTATCCCCGGGAAAGGGATACCCGTACAGAGGAAATTATCGTCGACAATGATTTTAAAAATGCCTCATCCTATAAGGAGTTCAACGATCGCCTGAGCTGGAAACCTTACGAAAAAGGTTTTTCCGACGGCACCTTTTATTATATCTATGGTGAAAATCCTTTTGAAAAAGGTACATCGAGGCAAATTGAAACCATTACAGACACCATGGAATCAAGTTCTGTGGAATGGATTCCTGATATACCGGTAAGGGGATTTTATGCTGTTTATCTTTCCTGGCAAACGCTCGAAAACAGTACACGGAATGCATCTTATACCGTCCATCATCTTGGAGGAGCAACTAAATTCAGGATTAACCAGAAACTGATGGGTGGAACCTGGGTTTATGTTGGACATTTTATGTTCGACAAAGGAAAGAACCGAACCGGAAAGGTTGTATTAACGAATTTGAGCGATTCCTGCAACCAGATTATTACGGCTGATGCGGTGAAATTCGGTGGTGGTATGGGCAATATTTCGAAGGGATTGGTTGTTAATCCCGACGGTACACTTTCAACGGGAACCAGCAACATGCCAAAATACACTGAAGGTGCCCGATACTGGCTGCAATGGGCAGGTTATCCTGATAGTATTTACAGCAGGTCTGCCAATATTAACGATTATACGGATGATTTTCAATCGCGCGGACATTGGGTAAACTATCTTGCCGGAGGAAGCAGTGTGAATCCTCAGGTAAATGGAAAAGGTATCCCGGTGGATTTATCATTCAGCATGCATACAGATGCGGGTATTTTACAAAAAGATTCTACGATTGGAACGCTTAGTATAAGTACAGTTCGCAATTCAGACGGATTAACTGTATTTAAAAATGGTTCATCAAGAGAGATTTCACTTGAAATGGCTAATTTAATTCACGAACAACTGGTTGGTGAGATCAGAAAACTACATCGACCCGATTGGACCAAAAGGGAAGTATGGAATAAATCTTACAGTGAATCCCGGGTTCCTGAAGTTCCTGCCTTATTGCTGGAACTTTTATCGCATCAGAATTTTACGGATATGATTCACGGATTAGATCCCACTTTCAGATTTGATGTGGCAAGGTCGATTTATAAAGGTATGTTGAAACATTTAGCGAAGATGTATCAACGGGAATATGTGGTTCAACCTTTACCGGTAAAAAGAATGAGTTGTTTTTTCACGCAGGATGAAACATTGAGAATTCAATGGGAACCAACAAGTGACAGTCTGGAAGCAAGTGCCAATCCGGATTATTACATTCTGTACACGAGAATGGAGGACGGAGATTTTAATCATGGTCAGGTTATCTATGGAAATTTTGCAGAATTGCGTTTAAAACCCGGAAAAACATACAGTTTCAAAGTAACTGCATTGAATAAGGGAGGAGAAAGTTTTCCTTCAGAAATTCTATCTGCCTGTAAAATGAACAATACCAAAGAAACAGTTCTCATTGTAAATGGGTTTACACGTGTCAGCGGTCCCGACTATTATGCAAACGACAGTACTGCCGGCTTTTTATTTGATCATGATGGCGGGGTGCCCTATATCAGTGATTTATCCAGAACAGGCATACAAACAGATTTCAACAGAAAATCAGCATTTGTCGACAATGAGATTCCCGGTCATGGAGCATCAACAGGTGAATTAGCAGGAAAACCCATACCCGGAAACACATTTGATTTCCCTTATATTCATGGCAGGGCAATTAAACAGGCAGGTCATACGTTTATATCTGTAAGTGCAGACGCGTACATGAACAATGATTTTCCGACTGATAATTATAAAATTATTGATTTGATTCTGGGCAAACAAAAACAAATTCCGGCAGGAACTAAGTCAACATCGTACAAATTCAAAACTTTTCCATTAGCTTTGCAGCTCAAACTGAGAGATTTTTGCAACAGAAACGGAAATTTATTTGTGAGTGGCGCCTATGTGGCATCGGATTTATTCAAAGACAGCATTGCTGAAGATATGAATTTCGCTACACAGGTATTGAAAATCAGGCCATTACAAAACGTAGAAATTGCCGGAGAAAATTTTGCTTTCAAAAGTGAACGTAGCAGTATTTTCAGTTTCAGGGATACATTCAAATATCAACAAAGGCCGGGTGGAATGATATATCAGGTGGAAAAACCCGATTATATAAAACCTGTTGATGAAAAAGCCTTTGTAATTAGTGGCATGAGCAGAAATCAATCGACAGGAGTTATATTTAAAGACAATTATAAACTTTGTGTTTTAACAATTCCTTTTGAAACAATAACAGAGGAAGAAGACAGATTCAAACTGATGGATTATTTATTAAATTTCTATCATAAAAAATAAATTATTAAGCGTATGTTACGGAAATTCAATTGGCTGATTTTAGTAATCCTTGCAGGATTAAGTGCTTGTAAAGACAGCGGACCGGTTTTACCATCAGCGACAGGCACACGATACGAGATTTTAGTTGTTGTGGATGATTCATTATGGAAAGCACCTTCCGGCAGGGCTTTGGTTCAGTTACTTGATCAAAATATGGCTTCAATGCCACAAGCAGAACCCATCATGAGTATTACAAGATGTACAAGAAGTCAATTTGGGGATATTTTCAAACCTTCACGCAATATTTTACTGACTGAAGTTGGGTCGAGATTTGAAATTGCTGATGTTAAATACATGAGAAACAGGTGGGCGCAACCACAATCAGTGGTTAAGATTGTAGCCAAAAACGATTCACTGTTAGCAGATATCATCAAAAAAGAAGGTGCGAAAATTCTGGATTATTATTTAAGTACAGAAAGAAACCGCTGGATAAAATTTGCTGCTGAGAATGTAAATCATAAAGCAATCAACCAACTTGATTCTATGTTTGGCATAACCCTGGATATTCCGGAAGATCTCAGAAAAGTTCATAAAGGCAAAGACTTTTTCTGGGTTACAAACGATCATCCCGGCATCAGAAAAGACATAGTAGTATACACAGTGCCCTATAACTCGGTTGAAATTTTCAAACTGGAGAATCTGATCAAAGTAAGAGATTCGGTGATGAAAGTGAATATACCGGGAGAATTTGAAGGTTCGTACATGGGTACTGAACTCAAATATGATCAACCCATAAAAAAAGAAATCAGTCTGAATAAAAATTATTGCGTGGAATTCACCGGTTTATGGCGAATTTATAAGGGCGGAAGCATGGGCGGCCCGTTTTATTCTCATGTAAGAATTGATGAAGTCAATCAAAAGGTTATCTTTGCAGAGGGTTTTATATTTGCACCCGGAACAAAGAAAAGAAATCACATCAGACAAATGGAAGCAGCGATTTATACCATGAAACTCCCGCAGGAAAGAAATGAAATCAAGGAAGTGGAAGTAGTTGCCGAAAAGAAAAAGTAAAAATCATTATGATAGCCAACAAAACAGTTATAGCAATCACCCACGGTGATATCAATGGAATCAGTTATGAAGTAATTCTGAAAACTTTTGCTGAGCCACGTGTATACGAAGATTTTATCCCGGTGATTTATGGTTCATCCAAGGTTGCAGGTTTTTTCAAAAAACAATTAGACATTCAAACTATCAGTCTGAATATCATCAATAATATTGAAGAAGCACATCCTAAAAAAATCAATCTGATAAATTGTGTTGATGAAGAAATCAGGGTCGACTTAGGCAGATCTACAGAAGAAGCGGGTAAAGCTGCACTTGCCGCACTTATCAGAGCAAAAGAGGACATAAAAAAGGGCATTGTTGATGCGTTGGTTACAGCACCTATTAACAAAAAAAACATTCAGGCTGATGCTTTTCATTTTCCCGGACATACAGAATTTCTGGAGGAAAATTTTGGAGGAGAAACACCCGCACTGATGTTGTTGATTAACGATATCATGCGCGTAGCTGTTGCTACCGGTCATATTCCTGTAAATAAAATAGCATCCAGCATTTCAGAAAAACTGATTGTGGAGAAGTTGAAAGTGCTGAATCAGTCATTAAAACAGGATTTCATGATTATCAAACCAAGAATAGCAGTACTCGGACTCAATCCACATGCGGGCGATGAAGGTTTGATTGGCAATGAAGAAGCAGAAATTATTATTCCTGCCATGAAGGAAGCAGAAAAAGCTGGTATTTTATGTTTTGGTCCTTATCCGGCAGATGGCTTTTTCGGCTCAGGAAATTTCAGGAAATTTGACGGCATCCTCGCCATGTACCACGATCAGGGACTTGCCCCTTTCAAAACTGCATCCATGGATAGTGGTGTTAACTTTACTGCAGGATTATCTGTTGTGCGGACTTCGCCGGCTCATGGCACTGCTTATGCCATTGCAGGACAGAATATTGCATCAGAAGATTCTTTCAGACAAGCCGTTTATATGGCCATTGACATCCTTCAAAACAGGAAATTTAACAAAGAGATTTCTGCAAATCCTTTGAAAATTGAAGAAAAAAGAATAGACAGAGGAAACAGGATTGCGTGAGGTTTATCAATCTCTTTGATTTGAAAAACCTCCGGTTGTCCGTATTTAGTACAAATAATTGCTTTCATTTAGCTATAGAGTGACTGTTCATTAATCGATACTTTAAATTTGTTTTGATCGGGTTGATCTGGATTAACCCTGAAAAATTGTTCGGTATCAGTAAATCGAAGTTTACCATCAGAAGCGTGCATTGATTGTATAGAATTGGTTTTGATAGTTTCTTTTTGTTTTCTTTCTGTTTTTCAGTCTTTTACTTCAAGCTTATTTAATTAACTGTCGAGTCTTGCAAGCGTTTATAATTCTCTGTACAGAATTTCCATTTTTTGCCAACTTTCTCGTAATTTATTCCCCAGAACTTACTTAATTGCTCATAATATAATGTTCGATGATTCTCATTGTCTGTGTATTGGTAGTGTAAATAAAACCACAACTCAAACGCATCGTTTGAGTAAGCTACATTATAACCCAATTCTTTTGCCTTGGCAATGGAATTGTCAAAGTCGGGAATACAGTTTGCTACATCAGGTTTTATGTCCAAATCATAAACACACCAAACCTCGTCACATTGCTCTGTTTGTTGAATTTTTTCCGTATTTTCAACTAATTGGAGTTTGGATTGTCCCAATGAAAACAGCTTGACTGTCAAGGTCGATACAAGAAATGACTTGAAATACAATTCTTCGGTTTGTCCTTCACAAACAATTAGAATAGTCTTATTTGGAACTACTGTTTCAATCTTATATTCCGATGCGTTTACTTTTCTTAACCAAGGTTTCTGACCTTTTAAATCTGACTTTTTGATATATTTTTGTTTCTTAGGCATCTTTCTCAGTGTTGAAAAGTTGATTAAAATCGCCTAAAAATGGAATCGCACCATATTTCCCTTTAATATAATCTTTCTCGAAAGAAGCTGAGTTCCTAATGCCTTTAAATTGTACCAATGAGTACAAATGACTTTCACCGTATTTATCTTTTTCTACAAAATCAATTTGGTCTCGTCTTAATAAATCTGCCGATAACAAATTGGTATCGTGGGTTACAAAGATTAATTGAGCCGAACTATTTCCTTGTGAATTGAATAATTCTACAATTTTTTTTGAGATTAATGGGTGCAATCTGGCATCAAATTCATCAATAACTAATGTCTCTCCATTTTCAATTGCCTTAATAATAAACGAACTAATCTCAAACATTTTCAAAGTACCTTCCGACTGCGAGGATAAAAATTGAAGGTTCGCTTCTCCAATTTTTTCTTTTTGAGAATTAAACTTATTGTGCATTGAAATTACAGCACCAATTTTATTGTCGTGTTCCGACTTTTTAAGATATTCTACTGGTGCTTCTTTCACTAAATCGCTTTTAATATTGGTTTCAATTACATCCAATGAATTAATTCCAACATCTGCAATTTTCAGAAAATCAGTGATTTTATTCTTAGTTTCTTCATTTTTCAGGTTTGTACCGGAAATGTTATATAACTGTTTGTCTTGTAAACCACTAAGTACAGTAATTGAAAAAATGGTATTGACAATTTGCTTAGATAATTTACCATTCATGGCAGCAACGGCTGATAAAAACAAAGAATTGGATCTAAATACCTCATTTTCGCCTTCGCTGTCATTGTAAATTGATAAAAGTTTATGGCCTTCCTCAAAATGAAGCTTACTAATATCGTTAATAGTGTTATTCTCTCTTACAAAATAGCAAACTTCTCTTTCGTTTGGCACGCCAAAAAGCCATTCGCTCTTAATTACTTTGTCAGTAACTTCAAACCCATATCTGAATTGAATTTTATTAATTTCGAAAATAAGTTGAAAAAAGGAGGGTTCATTGTCTGTGTCAACAGATAATTTGAAATTCTCAATCAGGTCAAGTACTTTTTCATCTTTCACTGAATTTTTAATTATCTTAATGAAGCTCACAAGAGCTTTTACGATATTGCTTTTACCGCTTGCATTTGCTCCATAAATGGCTTTGCTTTTAAGCAAAGATTGCTTTTCATTGAGTACAATGATATTATTTTCAGTAAGCTCATTAATTTTTGAAGCAGTCATATTCAATGATTGGATTTCCTTGAACGACCGATAATTCCCAAAGCTAAATTCTTTAATCATTATCTTATCTTTTTATAGTTGTATTTACGGTGCAAATATACAACTAAATTTGATAAACAACACTATTAATTCTATTATCTGCAATATT
Organism: Paludibacter sp.; assembly: GCA_044351455.1. Taxonomy (GTDB): domain Bacteria; phylum Bacteroidota; class Bacteroidia; order Bacteroidales; family Paludibacteraceae; genus Paludibacter. The sequence continues at coordinate 13,484 of JBILFS010000011.1, forward strand.
TTCGCAAATATAGAATTTAATCATACAATTTATCCATCTTAAAACTGGCATTTTACAAACAAACATACTCCAATATACCACAACCGCCAATAAACTGTGACCGCTCTGCCCTATTTCAAAAAGCTATAAAAGCCATAGCAACACATTTCTAATAACACGCCGTTGGTATGGTTTTTTTGCTTTTTGGGCGCTTAGACACACTCAACTTCCAAAATTTCTCACATTCAACAAAACAGCTATTACAATCAGAGTTTCTCATATCCAAAACCTAATTATTTCCTTTCATCAATTCACCTTCAATTTAACCAAAAGCAAAAAGATTCTTCATTTCCGGACTCACAAACATTTCACATCTTTGAAACGCTTGCCGGAATTGGTGTCAACCTCTAATTATTCTCAAACAATATCACCAGTTCCACCCGCTTATTTTTGGATTTTCCGGCGTCATTGTCGTTGGTTGTAAGCGGTTTGGTGTCGCCGAAGCCTTTGACGAATAATCGCTTTTCATCAATGCCCTGTGCAACAAAATAATCTCTGATTAATCCGGCATAGTAGAGTGAAAGTTTCATTTTTACTCCGGCATCGTCAGCAGATGTGCTGTCGGTCAGGTTTAAGGCTTTCTTCTGATAGTCTTTCAGCAGGTTATCGGTATGACCCTGTATTTCAAGGAGGTAAGTATCGTTTTGTTTCATCATGGTGACTATCTGATTCAAGGTCTCAAATGATGATTTTGCTATTGCCATGGTGTCTTTTTCAAACTGAATGCCCTGCACCGCTTTTTGTATCAGGGTTTTTACTTCTCTCTTAACTTCGGGACAGCCTTTGTTTTCTGCCACACCGGCCACTTTCGGACAATCATCTTTGTAATCAGGTATTCCATCAAAATCGCTGTCTTTCGGGCATC
>JBILFS010000235.1:0-4148 GCA_044351455.1 Paludibacter sp.
AAAGAAGTAATCGGATCAATCAATCTGGGATCAAGAAAGTCAGTAGATTTTAACAATTATATCAGAACAACTGTGGAACTGATGGCTATACAGTTTGCAACTGCACTGAACCGGATTCGGTTGACAGAAGCACTTGTATCCAGTCAGGAAAATTTTAAAAATTTATTTGATACGATTGATGACTTCTTATTTATACTTGATGTCAAAGGCAATATCATCAGGGTAAATAAAACGGTTGTAGAAAAGCTCGGATATACTGAAGAGGAACTGAAAACTATGCATGTATTATCAGTTCATCCACCACAAAGAAGGGAGGAGGCAGGTATTATTGTCCAAAATATGCTGGAAGGAAATGAACTTTATTGCCCTGTACTATTGTGTTGTAAGGATGGAACTGAAATTTCCGTTGAAACCAGGGTGGTGCATGGTGAGTGGGATGAACAGCCTGTTTTGTTCGGTTTATCAAGAGATACCACTGAAAGTGCCAAACTGATGAAAACCATGGAACAAACAATTCAAAAGGAAAAAGAACTCAGTGATTTGAAATCCAGATTTGTATCAATGGCATCTCATGAATTCAGAACACCTTTGGCTTCAATACTGATGTCGTCAGAAACCCTTCAGGCATATTGGAAAAGAATGAATGATAAACAACTGGATGATAAACTCAATAATATTAAACATCAGGTATTACATTTGGAAAGCATTGTTTCAAATGTTATGATGGTAGCAAAAATTCAGGAGGGTAAAATCACAATTAAACCGCAGGAGATTAATTTTAATCAGTTGTGTATTGACATCATTGATAATTTCAATGCCGGAGAAAGACTTACTAATAAAATTGTCTTCATTTCAGAATTCTCAAACCTGATTATGAGTCTGGATGAGCGATTAATTATCCAGGTACTACAAAATCTGATTTCAAATGCTGTCAAGTATTCTCAACCTGAACCAATAATAAAAATTGAATTAAAGCTTGACAAAAAATTTCTGTTATTAATTATCACCGATAATGGAATTGGTATTCCTGAAAAAGATCAGTTAAATCTTTTTCAACCATTTTTCAGGGCATCTAATACCAAAAATATTGAAGGAAATGGCTTAGGGTTGAATATAGTCAAGCAATCTTTAATTTTACACGGCGGTGATTTATGCTTTGAAAGCGAAGTTGGTAAAGGTTCTACCTTCAAAATGTATTTGCCAGTGGAAATAATTACTCATTACGAATTAGTTTTTAGTCAAAATAATCAACAATACTTATAATGAATAAAATTCTTTTAATTGAAGATGATAAATCTCTTCGTTTAGATGTGGCTGAAATGCTTGAATTCGAAGGTTTTAGTGTTGAAACAGCTGAGAATGGACTTGTTGGACTTCAAAAATTGCAAAAATTAAAACCGGATTTAATTCTTTGCGATGTAATGATGCCGGAGCTTGATGGTTTTGAAGTGTTGACCCAAATTAAAGATAATAAAACAACAGAGTTTATTCCGTTTATTTTTTTGACAGCATTAGCAGAAAGGGAAAATACACGCAATGGTATGAATCTTGGATCTGATGATTATATTGTTAAGCCATTTACGCGTGAGGAATTGCTCAATTCAGTAAGTACCTGTTTGAACAAATCAAAAAAAATAAAGGAAAAGGAGAAATCAGTTTTATCTGATTTGAAATTGAAATTAATTAAGAATCTGCCTCATGAATTGCGAACTCCTTTAAATGCAATTATTGGTTTTGGTCAGATTCTGGCAGAAAGTGCTGCGAATTTCAATACTGATGAAATAACATCATTTGGGAAAAATGTTTATGAAAGTGGGCTGAAACTGAATAGATTAGTTCAGAATTATTTGCTTTTTGCTGAACTTGAATTAAAAAACAGTCCGATTAATTCGAATGAATTAATGGAGATCAACGTAAGTAATTGTAGTTTACTGGCCGAAGCAATAGCTGATAAGTATGATAGAAGAAGTGACCTGAAAATACTGAATGCCACAGGAATAGCCTGTATTGGAATGGATGAATTTAAAAAAGTTGTTGAAGAATTGCTTGATAATGCTTTTAAATTTTCCAACCCCGGAAGTCTGGTTGAAATTTCATGTAAATCTGACGATAAACATTTTTATTTATCGATAGTCGACAGAGGCAGGGGAATGATGCCCGAAGAAATTGAGAACTTAGGTGCTTTCATTCAGTTTAATAGAGAATATTATGAGCAACAGGGTTCCGGGCTGGGTTTAGTAATTGCTAAGAAAATTGTTGAAATTTATAACGGCAATTTTGAAATTGTAAGTAAAACAGGTGAGGGAACCTCAGTTTTTATTCAATTGCCTGTGCCGTTCAATTGAGTGTCTTCTAAAAATGTATACTGATTTTATAATTTTTAATTTGTATATTTGCGAGAGTTTTGAATGTTATTGTATTAAAATCTCTTTTGAAAAATGGTCAAATTACTAATCCGTTACAGAAATTATCTTCTGTTATTTTTATTGCAAAGTATGAACATTAATGTTTATTCTCAACAGAAAATCCTTCTCTATCCTCATGGCCCTGCTGAATCCAATCAGTTCACTGAATCTGAAATTAATACACGTCCCGATTTTGTAACAAGAATCGCAGAGCCCAGAATGTATTATTATCCTGTAAAGGATAGTCAGAAACCTGTTCCTGCGGTTTTGATTTGTCCGGGTGGAGGTTATTCCGGTGTGTCTGTCATCAAAGAGGGCGAAGAAATTGCCCGCTGGTTTAATCAGCGTAATTATGCGGCTTTTGTTTTGTATTACAGGATGCCTAACGGACATCATCAGATTCCTTTAAAGGATGCATTGACGGCAATGACTATCATCAGGAAAAAATCAGGAGTATGGAATATTGATCCCAAACAGGTGGGAATCATGGGTTTCTCAGCGGGTGGACACCTGGCTTCTACTGTGGGAACTCATTTTTCATCAACCAAAAACCGACCGGATTTTATGATTCTGGCTTATCCTGTTATCAGCATGAAAAAGCAAATTTCACATGGCGGTTCGAGGCAGAACTTATTGGGTTCCAAACCTGATACGACGCTTGTTGATTTGTATTCCAATGAACTTCAGGTGAAGAAGAAAACTCCTCCGGCCTTCATTTTTCATGCCGTGGATGATAAAGCTGTGCCTGTGGCAAATAGTCAACTGATGGCTGAAGGATTAAAAGCTGCCAAAGTTCCTGTTGAATTGCATATCTTTCAAAAGGGCGGACATGGTTTTGGGATGCGTCCGGTTGATCCGGATACCGATCGCTGGCCTGAATACCTGGATGTATGGTTGAAAAATCTTAAAAAAAATTGAAATGAATTACCGTGAGTTTGCTCAGGAGGCTGTTTTGTTGTTGAAGAATATGATTTCGATTCCTTCTTTCAGTAAGGAGGAAAAGGAAGTCGCTGATATGCTGGAGCATTATATTGAACTGAGAGGATTGGCTGTTTCCAGAAAAGATAATAATATCTGGCTGATGAGTCCGGGTTTTGATGTATCCAAACCTACTATTCTGCTTAATTCGCATATTGATACTGTAAAGCCGGTGAATGGGTGGGGTAGTGATCCCTTTTTCCCTGTTGTGAAAGGGGAGAAAATAACGGGCCTGGGAAGTAATGATGCGGGTGCATCTGTCGTTAGTTTGTTGCAGGCTTTTATCTTATTAACCCAACATCAACAACCTTATAATCTGATTTTTGCAGCCACTGCCGAAGAGGAAATCTCCGGGCATAACGGCATAGAAAGTCTGTTGAAGGAATTACCCCGAATCGATTTTGCTATTGTAGGTGAACCAACTAAAATGCAATTGGCCGTTGCCGAAAAGGGGTTGATGGTGTTGGATTGTGTTTCCTTTGGAAAAGCTGGTCATGCCGCCCGCAATGAGGGAGACAATGCCATTTATCATGCCCTTGATGATATCGACTGGTTCAGAAGTTTTGTTTTCCCAAAACAAACGGATTTGCTGGGACCGGTCAAGATGTCGGTAACTCAAATAAATGCTGGTACACAACACAATGTAGTGCCTGATATTTGTAAATTCGTTGTGGATGTGAGATCAAACGAACAATATTCCAATACTGAAATCGTAGCAATCATCAAACAAAATGTTGCATGTGAAGTTACTCCCCGTTCAACCCG
>JBILFS010000236.1:0-4146 GCA_044351455.1 Paludibacter sp.
ATCCCTTTTAAAACCTGAAGTAAGCAAAGACAAACTGATGCGTGACCCCTGTATCATCCGGGGAAAAGATGGAAAATTTCACATGGTATGGACGGTAAGCTGGAACGACAAAGGCATTGGTTACGCTTCATCAGAAAATTTGATTCAGTGGTCGGAACAAAAATATTTGCCCGTTATGGAATATGCTGACAGTGCACGTAATGCCTGGGCACCGGAGATAACATTCGATCCATACAGTCAGACCTACGTCATTTACTGGTCGAGTACCCTCAGGGGAAAATTCACCGAAACACAATCAAATTTAGAATCGGGGTTCAATCATCGCATTTACTACACCAGCACCAAAGACTTCATCACTTTCGATGATACAAAACTGCTGTACGACCCGAAATTCAATGTGATAGATGCTACCATTGTGCGCGACAAGAATCAATGGGTCATGTTGATGAAAGATGAGACAAGAGAACCTGCTCAGAAAAACATCAAATTAGCTTATGCGCAGGACCTAACCGGTCCGTGGAGTTCTGCAGGCGCACCCATCACAGGAAAAACCTGGGTGGAAGGTCCGACAACACTGAAAATTGACGGACGGTGGATTTTGTATTACGATGTGTACAGAAATCACCGTTTTGAAGCAAAAAGTTCAACTGACCTTCTGAACTGGACAGACGTATCCAATCAAATCATTTTACCAAAAGGCATCAGACATGGAAGTATTCTGGAAGTTCCGGAGCGGGTCTATCAAATGTTAAAAAACCACTAATTTTTAATTCAGAATAAACCTTTTTAATCTGATGAAGTCATAGCAGACAAACAAAACAATTTCATTATTAACAGATTAAAAAGTAAAGCGTATGAAAAAGTATTTTATGTTAGCATTGGCTACAATGATGTTGGTGGGAGTAACAATTGCCCAGCAACCCGGACATCAAAGAGGTCCGCGTGATGGAAAAGGTCCCGGCAGGGAACAAGTAAGAAAAGAAATGAAAGCTGAAATGACTCCGCAGAAAATGGTGGATCATATGGCCAAACAACTTGAACTTACAGATGCTCAAAAAGCAGATTTACTGAAACATTTCGAAAAACAGGCAGCAAAACGCGAAGAAATGAAGCAGGAGTTTTTAAAACTGAAGGAAATGGCTGAAAAAGAAAGACTGGCAGCTCAGGGTGAAGTAGAAAAGATTATTGGTCCTGATAATTTCAAAAAACTTCAGGCAAAAAAAATCGAACAACTTCAGAAGATGAACAAACACCTGATGATGAGAAAACATCGTCAGATGCAAACTCCTCCACCACCGCCTGCATGTGAAAAGAAATGCGAAAAAAAGTGTGAAGAGAAAAAGTAATTGATTTTATCAATTATGATCATTTAATATTCTACAAATATTTATGTCCTGAAGGGCTATGATTACAGCATAGTGATTTTCAGCAGGGAATAAATATTTGTAGAATATTTTTTTTATTAAATTCCGGGCTCCACATTGTACCAGGCTCCACATTCATCCACAACCAACGATACTCTTTTTTGCGGGTCAAACTGATCCATGATGGCTGTATGACGGGTAATTAATTCATCCATCCTGACACCATTATTTAATACATTGAAATAATCTTCGTCGTTAAATCCTGTCGCATTGCCCTTGATGGTCCAACTGTTGGTTTAGGTATAATTGTGCAACGACAATCCGCTCATCATATGCCGGGGAATATTGCGCATCAACACTTCGGTCCACCGGTAGTCATCCACATTCGGTCCACCTGCAACTTTATAGATATTATTGTTGTTTGATTATATCCGACAAAGATAGACCGAAAATCAGGATTGAAAGTGGATAAAAATGGCTTTGAGGTGTAAAAAAAGATAATTATTGAAGGAAAATCAAAAAGACTGCATATCCACTAACTTTTTGTACAATCCGTCATGCTGCAACAACGCTTCATGCTTCCCTCTTTCCACGATTCGACCTTCGTGAAGCACACAGATCTCATCTGCTTTTTTGATGGTAGATAAACGATGGGCAACCACCAGTGTTGTTCTGTTTTTCATCAGATTTTCGAGGGCTTCCTGCACCATTTTTTCCGATTCAGTATCCAGTGCTGAGGTTGCTTCATCCAGAATCAGGATGGGCGGATTTTTAAGGATAGCCCTGGCGATGCTGATGCGTTGCCTTTGACCGCCCGACAGTTTACTGCCTCTGTCGCCGATATTGGTTTCATACCCATTTTCGGTAGCCATGATAAATTCATGCGCATTGGCAATTTTAGCGGCTTCAATCACCTGTTCTTTGGTGGCATGTTCCACTCCGAAAGCAATATTATTATAAAAAGTATCATTAAAAAGGATGGCTTCCTGATTGACATTCCCGATGAATGAACGGATATTGCGGGCAGGAATTTCCATCAGGTTGATGCCATCAATCAGGATTTCGCCCTTTTCTATCTGGTAAAATTTTGGCACCAGATCAATCAGTGTTGTTTTCCCGGAACCTGATTGTCCTACCAAAGCAATGGTTTTCCCTTTGGGCACCTTCAGATTAATATCCTGCAAAACCCAGTCGGTCTGATACCTGAAACTCACATTCCGGAACTCAATATTTTCCTTAAACTCAGTGATAATCACCGGCTTTTCCGGTTCCGGAACATTATTCGTTGCTTTCAGAATCACATCCACCCTGTCGAGTGCAGCCATTCCCTTCCTGATGCTGTAAACTGCCCTCGAAAGATCCTTAGCCGGTGTAATGATGCTGTAGAATATTATAAGATAATAAATGAACGATGCAGCCGTAATCGCAGCATTTCCGGTGATAATCAGCCAGCCGCCAAACCACAAAAGCAGGGCAATGATGGCAGTTCCCACAAATTCGCTCAACGGAAATGCAAGCGTATGCCGGAAATGCAGATAATTATAGGTCTTTCTGATTCTTTCATTCAGGGCAGCAAAACGCTGCTGCAATTTCGATTCGGCATTGAATGCCTTCACAACCCGTAGACCACCAATTGTTTCATCCAACTGGGAGAGCAATTCACCTTGTTGTGCCTGAGCCTCAGCTGAATCCCTGCGCAGATTTTTTCCCACCACGCCAATCAACCAGCCACCAATAGGTAAAAGCACCAACACAAAAAGAGTCAACTCCCAACTCATGACAATCATTACCGTCAGATAAATCAATATCATCAACGGATTTTTAAAAACCATTTCCACGGCACTGAGGATTGACAATTCCACTTCGGTAACATCGGAAGTAATTCTCGACATGATATCGCCTTTGCGTTCTTCGGTAAAATACCCAATCGGCAAAGAAACAATCTTCTTAAAAAGCAGATTTTTCAAATCCCTGACAACCCCGGTACGCAATGGAATCGTCATTCTGACTCCCATATAGGCTGTACCGGTTTTTAATCCGGTCATCAGAATTAAAAACAAACCCAGCAGCAACAAGGTATAAGCCGGTCCGACCTGTTCCATGAGTTGTGCCAGGATATAATCAAAATTATTTTTTAACGCATTGGTGATATGTGAGAAACTATCCGACCATTGCCAGTCGATATACTGAACATCGACCGTTTTTAGTCCGAATAAAATCTGCAACACCGGAATGATGGCGGCAAAAGAAAACAAGCTAAAGATGGTGGAGAAGAAATTAAAAACCAGTGTCCACCATACATATTTTTTGTAGGGTGGAATAAACCTGGCAAATATTTCCCATATTTTCATCTGTTTATTTTTTTATTTTTTTATGGTCAGATGGAACTCATGTCATGCTCGTTTCCACATAAGCCAATCAGATACCGGTATAATTTCTCGGTGTAATTCTTCTCAGTTCCTCTTTTACCCTTTCCTCCACATCTAAGGTATTGATAAATTCCCGGATTGACTCCTGTGTAATCGCCTCATTGGTACGGGTAAGTGCTTTCAAAGCCTCGTAAGGAGATGGATAAGCTTCCCGGCGTAAGATAGTCTGGATACCTTCAGCCACCACAGCCCAGGTATTATCCAGGTCTCTGTAGATTGCCAGTTCATTCAGCAATAATTTATTCAAACCTTTCAGTATACTTTGCGTAGCGATAATTGTATGAGAAAAAGGCACACCCACATTTCTGAGCACGGTACTATCGGTGAGGTCACGTTGTAATCTTGATACCGGT
>JBILFS010000239.1:0-4129 GCA_044351455.1 Paludibacter sp.
TGTAAATTGATTGAGGGTTTGTGCATCAGGCAAAAAATCCATGCCCAAAGTTCTGATAATTTTCGGATTTGAGTGCGTTTCCGGTAGCCTCACATACAAAGGTTCATTGAAAGGAACATTCAAATGTACAGGACCTTTGGGAAACTGCAAAGCCAAATCAAGAGCCTGAGATACAGTTCGTTCGCATTGCCATTGAATGGTTTGAAAATGTTCACTTGCCGGATTGGCTAATTCAACCGGATAATCCGTTGGCAAGTGAAAAGAAGCCTTGCAATAACCACTGTAGATGTTTTGCTGTCGGATGGTTTGTCCGTCAGCCTGATCAATCCAGGCCACAGGTCGATCGGCAGTGAGCACAATCAAAGGTAAATGCTGATAATAAGCTTCCGCAATGGCAGAGGCAAAATTCAGGGCAGCGGTTCCCGAAGTACAAATCAATACGACAGGTTCTTCCCTGTATTGAGACATCCCCAAAGCCAGAAATGCAGCCGATCGTTCATCCGTAACCGTAAAACAATCAATCACATCCGAATGAGCAAATGCCAATGTAAGCGGTGTATTCCGTGATCCGGGCGCGATAACTGCATTGCTGACCCCCATCTGCTCACAGATATAAACCAGATTATTAATTTCCTGTCTGAACATACAACACATTTAATAAAGTCATCATTTTATTATCTGTTTCAATCCATTCCTTTTCAGGGTCGGAATCAGCCGTTATACCGGCACCACTGTAAAGAACAAGTTTATCCTCAAAAAGTTGCATACATCTCAGATTTACAAAGAGATGAATTTCTTTTTCCGGGAAATACGGACCCAGTAATCCCGCATAATAACTACGACTATGCAATTCATTTTCCTGAATAAATTTTATCGCATTATTCCTTGGTAAACCTGCTATAGATGGCGTAGGATGAAGTGCAGCGATGAATGTACCACGGGGCATTTTCAACAAATCAGCATCGAATTCAAATCCGGTATTCAGATGCACCAGGTTCCCTGCCTGAAAATTATGGGGTCCGATGATATTCATTTCACTAATCCCAAGTTTATCAATCAATTGTACGATAAACCTGGAAACAATGGCCTGTTCGGCAATTTCCTTTTCCCGCCAGCAAACCTCCGAAAGTGGCTTATCACCAAGCAGTTGCGTGCCTGCCAATGAAACCGTATAAATTTTCCCGTTCTTTTCGCGCAAAACCGGTTCCGGTGTGGCACCCATCCAGGATGCAATACCCGGCAGTTGCCAGTAATAAACCAAAGCGTGGGAATAATTATTGCAAAGTTCCAGAAACATTCTGAAAGGATTAAAATCCGCAGGTTTATCTTCTACCCTGATTTTCGATAAAATCACTTTGAAGAAATTCTTTTCTTTGATAGCCTGAACCGACTTACTTACACCATCGGTAAACTGTTCCTTTGTCGTATCCTCCAATTTACACTCCGGAACAGAGAATGCCTTAAAGTGTTCAATTGATGATAATTCACTGATAAGCGTATCAATGGAATCATCAGTAATATCATTTAACAGAAGATTAACTTCCGGTTTCAGTAAAAAAACATCATGATAGATTTCATCCGGAAATGGAGCAAAAACAAAACCCTCCTCATTATCTAAATCATTGATATTATTTAATTTATCGGGAAATGATTTGTACTGAATCAACAAACTTATCTTTGTATCATGTGGCAAACGATACAAAGCAAAAGGAATTTTCCGGTCGTGTAAAACCTCAAAAAGTCCCGACAATTTTGGATTATAGCTGGAGGACATCATTTATTGAGCCGGAATAAGCGTATTTGTAATGCGGCAAACTGAAATTAACTTACCGGAGTCGGTTGACACTTTTACTTCCCAGATATGATGCGTTTTACCTTCATGCAATAATTTTGCTTCAGCAATTACCATCCCTTTGGAAGCAGAACCAACATGACTGGCACTCACTTCCGTACCCAGCACACTCCATTGATATTCATTTACCAATGCAAAAGAACCCGCACTTGCAACCGATTCGGCCAGGGCCAGCGCGGCACCACCATGCAATCGTCCGAAAGGCTGACAAGTTTTATGATTCACGGGCATTGAAGCCCTTAAATTTCCATATTCAACAGAAAGATAAGTAATTCCAAGATTAGCCATCAAAGTATCCGGCACAAGCGCGTTCAATTCATCAGCAGTTTTTAATATTTTCTTCATCTGATCATATTAAGCCCTCTAAGCCCCGGTGGGATAGAGAGAAGTTTGTAAAATCCATAATCATTAACTTATGGGTCAAAATTGATTAAACTAAATCATGACGGTTAATTTCTTCAATTCTGAAATGCAAAGATAATAAATTTCAAACGGTAATAAACCGATTATTCCAATGGATTTATCCCCAATTGCCGGTAAGTTTCACGCATAGCCTCTTCATTGTCGGTAATCACCAGCACCGAATCGCCCTTTTCGAGCAAAGTATTTCCCCGCGGAATAAAATAGCGTCCCTCCCTTTTCACCATAACCACGAGCGTATGTTCCGGTAAATTAATATCCATCAATCGGTTACCATTTTCAAGCATGGCATCGTTGATACTGATTTCGCAGGTAGCAGATTTTATTTCATCAGAAAATTCCACATCAAACTCCTTCAGTTTACGCTTTTTTTCGACCGGCCTGGTTAAATGAAGCCATTCAGCCATCAAACCGATGGTAGTACCCTGAAGTAAGAGCGAAATAATCGTGATAAAAAAGACGATATTGAACATCACTTTGGCATGAGGAATCTCGCTGATCCAGGGATAAGTCGCAAAAATGATGGGTACAGCACCCCGCAAGCCCACCCAGGAAGAAAACAATCTGGCTTTAAAACTCAGATTTCTGAAAGGAGAAAGCGAAATAAACATGGCCAGAGGACGAGCCATCAGAATTAAAATCAAACCGATGATGATGGCCGTAACCGCCACAGGAAGCAATTCGCGCGGTTCAACCAGCAAACCCAGGGTTAAGAACATGATAATCTGAAACAACCAGGTCAGACCATCAAAAAATTTCATTGTACTACGCCGGTGCACCACTTTCTGATTCCCGATTATCAATCCCCCCACATACACAGCAAGATAACCATTTCCACCGATGAAAGACGTAAAACCGAAAAGGAAAAACATAACCGTAAGCATCAGCACCGAATAAAGCGCATCATTGTCGAGGTTGATATTATTGATCAGTTTAACAGCCATTTTACCCAGCAGGAAACCCGCAGCAGCACCAAACAACAACTGTTGTGTGAAAGTCAGCAGAATACTCCATCCCGACACATCAGGCGTATGAAGAAACTGCAACAGGATAATTGTTAGCAAAAAAGCCATCGGATCGTTGCTACCACTTTCGAGTTCCAGCATGGGACGTAAATTCTCTTTGAGAGAAAGATTTTTCGATCGGAGGATAGAAAAAACCGAAGCCGAATCGGTAGAAGACAGGATCGCAGCCAGCAACAAAGACTCGGCAAAAGAAAAAGTAATACTCTGAATAATATTATTGGTAAGCCAGTAAATAAAAACACCCGTAAACAGCGCAGTCAGCACAACCCCGACAGTAGCCATCATGATACCCGCGCCCAACACCGGTCGCACATCCGACAGTCGCGTATCCAGTCCACCCGAAAATAAAATAATATTCAGCGAAATAATACCAATATACTGCGCCACTTCCGGCGAACTAAACTGCAATCCGAGTCCCCCACTCCCCGCTCCCATACCAATCAGCAAAAAAAGTAAAAGGGTGGGCACACCGAACCTGTAGCCCGTTTTTCCTGCTAACAAGCTGAAAAACAGAAGGACAGAAGCAACAAGAATAAAAAGTTCGAAAGTGATAGACATATTTTCTTAAAAAGTATTTATGCAAATATAATATTTTTTTCAGAGATACTTGTCAGTTTCAAAAATTCGCCTTATATTTGCACCCGCAAACAAGCAAGGTACCATAGCTCAGTTGGTAGAGCAAAGGACTGAAAATCCTTGTGTCCCCGGTTCGATTCCTGGTGGTACCACAGAGAGAAACGCTAATAAACTTACGATCAAGTTGTTAGCGTTTTTTATTTCCCCATTTGCACAACATTTGCAGAATAGCTATTGACTGGTTACCAATTACTTA
>JBILFS010000238.1:0-4129 GCA_044351455.1 Paludibacter sp.
GAAAAGAGGTTTGGGTGAAGATATTTTCATTCCCCTGTGGTGTTATTTCTTCACATTCAAGTTTGGATAAAATTCTGAAGAAGGTGTATTTAGTAATTAACTGACTTACCAATGGCTCCGACAATACGGCAATTTCAATTTTGTTATTGATAAGTGCATTGGCCAAATCCTGATTGGAGCCATAATCAAAATTCAATGTAGTGTTTTTAATATTTTTTTTGGTTAATAATTCTCTCATTAAAATATCGGCGGTTGAACCCTGACCGAATAAGTGAATTTTCTGACCATCAATATCGCTTATTTCCTCAATATCGGGGTTATTTGTAACCACATGCAATGTACCCCAGATTGGAATTCCCAAAACCCTGTAATTAACGCCTTTGTTATAAAGATTTGAAGCCATGATGGTGGGTAGAATCGCAAAATCAACCTTATTTCTCATCATCAGAGCCTGTATTTTTTGTGGTTCTGAATAAAATTCAACCCTGACTTCCTTGCCGTCAAAATATAGCGAATCCTCCAGCATCTTCAATAATGTAAGTGCTGAAGGACCTTCAGTGGCGGCAATAGCAATGTAATCGCGTTTTCCGGAACTACACGAAAATAAGAAAAATAAAATTCCTGTCAGAATAAAGAAATTTCTCATACAACAACTTTTGAAACATCAAAAGCATTATCTGGCTTTTGATAATGTTATTACTGTAATCTCTGGTCTGGCAGATCCAATCCTTACAGGGATGCCCACAAACCCGAGTCCTTTGTTGATGTAAAGATACTGATTTTTTTCTTTATACAATCCATTCCACTCGTCATAAACCCATGCTGATGGTGAATAAATTTTTTCTCCAATTCTGAAAGCAAGTTGTGCCGCATGGGTGTGTCCCGATAAAGTCAGAAAAATATTTTCATATCCTGTTACTTCAGCTCTCCAATGGGATGGGTCGTGCGAAATCAGAATGGTTTTCAGATGATTATACGCCGGATTAATTGTTTCATTTAATTTGCCATATTTCGGGAATGGAGGTTTGCCCCAGTTTTCAACGCCGGCTAAGACCAGGGAGTCAGCATTTTTTGTCAGAATGACACTTTCATTAAGTAAAATTCTAAAGCCAAATGCACTGATGCTGTCTTTGATATCTGACAAATTTTTGTGCTTATCTAAGTTACTTTTCCAATCTGAATAATCGCCATAATCATGATTTCCCATGATGGCGTATTTGCCTGTTTTAGCTTTAATCTTTTGAAATACAGGACTCCATCCTGCGGTTTCCTGACTGAAATTATTCACCATGTCGCCCGAGAACAGAACTAAATCTGCATCCTGTTGATTGATGATCTCAACTGCCGGTTCAAGGTAGTGGTGGTTTTTGCCCCAACTGCCCAAATGTATATCCGATATTTGAATGATTTTATAACCTTCAAAAGAATCAGGTAAATCCATTACTTTTAACTCCACCTTGTTTAGTTCGAAATTAGTCGGATTAATAAATGCTCCATGCAACATCAGGATTGTAATGCTTAAAGCAATGAAAAGTCCTGCATATCTAAATGCTTTTGTTTTTATCCCCGGAATCAGATTAAGAAGAAAATTCAGAAAATGAAATATCAAATAAATTAACTTAGGAATGTAGATAATCATAAATGCAAAATTAATCCACATGAAAATATGGAAGTAATCCGGATTTTGAGCACCCCTTCCCGTGAATTTCACGATCAAAAAGGATAATATGAAAAATCCTGTAGGGAAAAAATTAAGAATGTGATAATACCATTTAACCTGTTTTTTCTTCAATTTGAAGTAAAAGAATAAATCGGGTAGTATGACGGTTAAAATCAGAACGATTAACACCAATGTATACATTCTCATATTTTATCGATTTGAAATATTAACAACATTTTTTTTAAAGATTTAATGTAAAAGATTTGATTTATTTGCACATTTTGATTATTTTTGTGTCGCTTTAAAAAATATCTTATACATGAATATTATTGTAATTTTAGTAGTAATTTTATTGCTGGAATTTGGTCTTGACCGGATTTTAGCTTACCTTAATAACAAAAATTCGTCTGTTGCTCTTCCTTCTGAATTATCGGATATTTACGATCCGGAAAAATACAGCAAGCAACAACAATACTTCCAAACAAATTTCCGTTTCGGAATGTTCACCGCTATCTTCAATTTAATAGTTATTATGGTATTGTTGATTATGGGTGGATTCGGTATCCTTGATAGCTGGATTAGTACGCAACTTTCGGATGCAGTATGGCAATCCCTTCTTTTCTTTGGAATTTTGTATATCGGAAATGACATACTTCAAACTCCGTTTGAGTGGGATCATACTTTTAATATTGAAGCCAAATATGGATTTAATAAAACAACTCATGCAACGTTTATTGCCGACAAATTCAAATCCTGGGGTGTGACTGCCATATTGGGCGGTGCTATATTGTATGCGATTGTAAGCATTTATTATATTTCTCCTGAGTATTTCTGGTTGCTGGCTTTTGCTGTTGTAACTGTTTTCAGTTTGTTCATGGGTATGTTTTATTCTGAATTGATTGTACCGTTATTCAACAAACAAACTCCGCTTCAGGAAGGAGAACTTCGGGATGCCATTGAAAAAATGGCCGATAAAGCGGGTTTTAAACTGAAAAATATTTTTGTAATCGATGGCTCAAAACGATCGACGAAAGCGAATGCATATTTTACCGGCCTTGGTCATAAAAAAAGAATTGTTTTGTATGATACCCTGATGGATAAACTGACTACAGAAGAAATTGTGGCTGTATTAGCGCATGAAATTGGTCATTTCAAGAAAAAACATATCATCAAATCGTATGCATTCACTTTGCCTTTCAATCTGCTTATGTTCTATTTACTTGGTTTGATGTTGAACAGCGATTCATTAGCCATCGCCCTTGGTGGAACAGAAGCAGTATTTCATCTGAATGCAATTGCCTTTTTCATTTTATATACGCCTCTTTCCACAGTATTTGATTTGGCAGGAAATATCATTTCGAGAAAAAATGAATTCGAGGCCGATGCTTTTGCGGCAAAATACGGAATGAAAGATGCGTTGATTACAGGATTAAAGAAATTATCGTCTACTTCCCTGAGTAATCTGATGCCTCATCCTCTCTATGTGTTTTTTAATTATTCACACCCAACTTTGTTTCAAAGAATGAAAAAACTTGAAGCTGAGATAATCTAACGGAATATGTTACTTGGAATTATAGGTGCCATGCCTGAAGAGATGGATATGATTATATCTTCTATTCAGCAAAAGGAAATCAAAGAAATTGGAAGCCGGATTTTTTATCGCGGTTTTCTTTGGGGACAGGAAGTGGTTGCTGTTTTTTCAAGATGGGGTAAAGTTGCGGCGGCTACAACTGCAACGACAATGATTCAGGAATATCAGGTAGACAGAATTGTTTTTACAGGAATTGCCGGAGGTATCAACCCTGAAATTAAAGTGGGAGATGTAGTGGTAGCACAGAGATTATTTCAGCACGATATGGATGCACGTCCGCTGATGCGCAGGTTTGAAATTCCACTCACTGGTAGAACATCTTATGAGGTTTCTTCTCAAAACCAGGAAATGATGGCTGCTGCAGTGCATAATTTTCTGAAAAACGACAAGGAATTCCGCAAAAAACTTAGCTCATTCGGAATTACAAATCCAAGTTTGATGATGGGTGATGTTGCCAGTGGTGATCTTTTTATTTCTTCAAATGAAATGAAAAATGCTTTGTTAGGGAATCTTCCATCAGTGGTTTGTGCCGAAATGGAAGGTGCTGCTGTGGCACAGGTTTGTGATGATTTTGGTATTTCACTTCTTGTTGTTCGTATCATTTCTGATATCGCTGATGATAAAGCGCATCATACAGCAATTGGATTCGTAAATCAACTTGCCGCAGAATATTCCTGGTCCATTCTCAGGGAATACATCATGCTATTGCAACAAAAAAACTGATTTTTCTATCAATTACAATCAATATTTCTAATACAACAAACAAATTAAAATCATGGAGAATTACATTATTTATTCCGTCCCGGTTGCTTCCTTAATAGCATTGGGATTTGCTTATTACTTTTTCAAAGAAATGATGAAGGAAAGCGAAGGTACTG
>JBILFS010000240.1:0-4127 GCA_044351455.1 Paludibacter sp.
GGGATAAAAGTTTTTTAGAAGAGCAAATTATCAGTTTTGAAACGCAACTCAATTGGTCATTAAAATATGATTTTCCGGTAATTATACATGTAAGGGATTCCTTTGATGAAACCCTGCAGGTACTTGAGAAATTTGACGGCAAAGGCTTAAGAGGAATATTTCACAGTTTTACAGGAAATATCGATCAGGCAAAAAAAATACTTGGTCTTGGTGATTTTAAATTGGGGATTAATGGCATCGTGACATTTAAAAACTCAGGATTGGGAGATGTGGTGCGTGCTATTGATTTAGAAAATATTGTATTAGAAACGGATGCTCCGTATTTGACACCAGCACCCTTCCGGGGAAAGCGAAATGAAAGTTCTATGATAAAGCTTGTCGCAGAAAAATTAGCTGAAATATACGGAATTGAAATTATTGACGTTATCAGTAAAACCACTCAAAATGCAAAAAAAATCTTTGGGAATGAGCATTTTGATTGAAATACTTTAACTTTTAGATAAAAATTAGGGCGAAATGAATTTTTTTGAGACAAAAATTAGTTGTATGTCATAAAAAATTGCTAACTTGCGCCCCTAATTCGGAGAGGTGCTCGAGTGGTTGAAGAGGCACGCCTGGAAAGCGTGTATACCCCTAAAGGGTATCGAGAGTTCGAATCTCTTCCTCTCCGCACCGAAAAAGACAAGAAAGATCAAAAACAAAATAAAAAAAAGTAAAGTAAAAAGTTAAAATTAATTCAAAAAAAAAGTAAAATGAAAAAGGTATTTGCAATTTTCTCAATCGTGGCACTTTTCACTTTGAGTATTTCAGTGAATGTAGCAGCTCAGGATTCAGCTGCTGTTGCTCAGACTGCTGATTCTGTACAGGCAGATTCAGTTCAATCAGATTCTACTGCAGTTGTTGATGATGCTGCTGCTTCAGAAGAAGTTAGTATGCACAAATCAATGAAAACAAAATTTATTGAAGGTGGTGCAGGCTGGATGGCTCCTATTGCATTGTGTTTAATCGTAGGTTTGGCTTTAGCAATCGAAAGAATTCTTTATTTAAGTTTATCGTCAACCAATACCAAGAAACTTCTTGAAAATATTGAAGAATCATGGAAAACAGGTGGCGTAGAAGCTGCAATGGAAGTATGTCGTAACACTCGTGGACCAATCGCATCTATTTTCTATCAGGGTCTTTCCCGTTACGACGAAGGAATTGACGTAGTAGAAAAATCAGTTGCTTCTTATGGTAGTGTTCAGTTAGGTTTGCTTGAAAAAAATCTGAGCTGGATTACTTTGTTTATTGCACTTGCTCCATCACTCGGATTCCTCGGAACAGTAATTGGTATGATTCAGGCATTTGATAAAATCCAGCAGGTAGGTGATATTTCTGCAACAGTAGTAGCGGGTGGTATCAAGGTTGCTCTTTTAACAACTGTATTTGGATTGATCGTTGCGATGATTCTTCAGGTATTCTTCAACTATATTTTGAGTATCATCGAAGGTATGACTAATGAAATGGAAGATTCTTCAATCTCATTACTCGACATCATTGTAAGACACCAAAAAAACTAATTTGAACCAATAAACATATTCTGATATGTCAAAGTTTATAGAAAAAATTCCGGCAATTACCGGCATTGCGCTGGTTCTTGTTTCAGCAATACTCGTTCTGCTCATTTACGTGGGCGGCAATGCAGATCCATTGCTGAACCCTGCAGGGGAAGAAATGACCAACCCTAAATATACAGATGCTGTATTATACTGGACTTACTTCCTTTTTGGTGTAGCAGTATTTATTACACTTTTAATGGCAGGATTATCTTTTGGTAAAAGCTTAATTGAATCTCCTAAAGCAGCATTAAAATCCTTATTACCTTTATTAGGCTTTATCCTGATTTTTGTAATTGGCTGGTATTTGGGTAGTGGAGAAAGATTGTCGATTATTGGTTACGAAGGTACTGAGAATGAAGGCAACTGGGCAAGATTTACTGACATGATTATTTATGCAATTTATGCATTGTTTGTATTGGTAATTACTGCAATTATCGGTGCAAGAATTTATAACAGTGTAAAATAAATTTCCTGTAAAAACATTACTTTTAAAGTAAAAACAAAATGGCAAGAAAGAAAAGGAAAGTAAGTGAAATCAATGCAAGTTCGATGGCAGATATTTCGTTCCTGCTTCTGATTTTCTTCCTCGTAACAACATCAATGAATGTAAGTACGGGTTTGTCGCGTCGTCTTCCGCCGCCACTTCCACCCGATCAACCAGCACAGGATATTGATATTAATAAGAGAAATATTTTCGTTGTGAAAATAAACAGTGAAAATAAATTGCTTGTGCAAAATGAGGAATTAAATATCAGAGATTTAAAAGAAAAAGCCAAGGAATTCATTGAAAATAAGGATAATAATCCTACACTTCCGGTAAGATTCAGGATAAATGTTCCACTGATAGGTGATGTGGACATCACCAAAGAACACGTTATTTCTGTTCAGAATGACGTTGATACCGAATATCAGGCTTATATTGATGTTCAGAATGAATTGGTTGCTGCTTATAATGAATTGAGAGAAGATTTATCAAAGAATAAATTCGGAAAGAGTTTCGAAGAACTGACTGAGGATGAACAAAAAGCTGTTCAAACAGTTTATCCACAGAAAATTTCAGAAGCTGAACCCAAAAATTATGGAGGAGTAAAATAATGGCACAAATAAGAAAAAAAGAGAAAAGAGAAGCTCCTGCGTTGAGTACTTCTTCATTACCCGATATTATCTTTATGCTTTTATTCTTCTTTATGGCAGTTACAACCATGAAGGAAGTAACGTATAAAGTAAAAGTTTCAACTCCTACAGCTACTGAATTACAGAAGCTTGATAATAAGTCTTTGGTACGCTATGTATACATTGGTGAGCCTATGCAGCAATTTCAGGAACAAGTAGGTACTGCAACCCGCATTCAGCTTAACGATCAGTTTGCTGATGTTGCTGATATTGAAAGTTACGTAACGTTGGAAAGAGGGTCAATGAAAGAAGAAGACCAATCTTTAATGACTGTTTCTATCAAAGCTGATAAAGAAACCCGCATGGGTATTATCACCGATGTTAAGCAGGCATTGCGTAGGGCTTATGCACTGAAAATCATTTATCAGGCAGGTGCTCGTAAAGAGTTTTAATAAAAAGCAAATACCCCGATATGAAAGAGTCACTGCAATTTTGTTAGTGGCTCTTTTTTTATTCTTTTTAATCTATTTTGAATATTTATATCTGAAGTTATTATTTCATGCTATAATTTTTTTGTAATTTTGCATGCTAAATTTTTGAAATTCAAACCCATGAAGTTTAAAGAATATTCTCAACTCAATCTTTCCGACATCAATAAAACGATACTTGAAAAATGGAACAACGCTGACATTTTTCATAAAAGTATTCAATCCAGAGAAGGCAAACCGGTTTTTGTGTTTTATGAAGGACCTCCTTCTGCAAACGGAATGCCCGGCATTCACCATGTGATGGCAAGAGCTATCAAGGATATTTTCTGCAGGTACAAAACCATGCAGGGATTTCAGGTGAAAAGAAAAGCAGGCTGGGATACGCATGGCTTGCCGGTAGAACTTGGGGTTGAAAAAGCACTAGGAATAACGAAAGATGATATTGGGAAAACCATCACCGTTGATGCTTATAATGCCGCTTGTCGTCGTGATGTGATGAAATATACCAAAGAGTGGGAAGATTTGACCACACAAATGGGATATTGGGTGGATATGCATGACCCTTACATCACCTATGATAATCGATTTATCGAAACACTTTGGTGGTTGTTGAAAGAACTTTACAAAAAGGGATTACTCTATAAAGGTTATACCATTCAGCCCTATTCTCCGGCAGCAGGAACGGGTCTTTCAACTCACGAATTAAATCAGCCCGGTTGTTATAAGGATGTAAAAGATACTACTTGTGTTGCTCAGTTTAAGGTAAAGGATATTGAAAAACTTCCTTTTAATAATATTCAGGGAAGCATATTTTTCTTAGCGTGGACCACTACCCCATGGACTTTACCTTCCAATACCGCATTATGTGTTGGACCAGAGATTGAATATGTATTGGTTAAGTCCTTTAATCCGTATTCGGGTGAACCTG
>JBILFS010000241.1:0-4094 GCA_044351455.1 Paludibacter sp.
AATCGATGTCGGCAACCCAACTGTAGGTTTCTCCGGGTTTCAGTTTATCCCTGAAGGTTTCCAGTTTTGGTTTGATGGTTTTGGCATATTGTTTTTGTTTGAATATCACTGTTGATGTGGTTAATTCATCTTCATAAACAATTGAAAATCTGTAATTTGTGCCATCCTCAAAATTTTTATCAGTTTTTATTTTGAAATTTCGGATTTCATTATTCATTTTCACCCATTTGGTTTGCAGGTGCTTTTTGTCATGGAATATTTCCATCAACACCCAGGCATTGGGTATGGCTGTACCGAATTGAAATTGAACTGTTTCTCCGGGTGTATAAATGATTTCTGATTCCGGCAACCATTTCCGGCTTCTTACCGGTGGTTTTTTCGAGGATTTATCATACAGAATAAATGTTTTTTCGAAGGTTGCAGGTCTGCCCAGACTGTCTTTGGTACTCAATACAAACTGATAACGGCCTGGTTTAAATGTATTGAACAATGGTTTAAATATCTTTCCGGATGTATTCCACTGACCTTTTAACAGCGATTTGTCGGCTTTGAATGTGTATTCTTCCGGTAAATTTTCGGAAAATGCCAGGGTGTCTTTAACGCTGAAAATCTCATAATCGATGCTTTGATTTTTAATTTTTCCCTGTAAAGTTGTTAAGGATACCGGCCACGAAACGGAATCTTTCAAATTGATTAGTTCCGGTATCTCTGCATTCATAATCAGAGAATTATCGCCTACTATAAGATTGGTGCTTCCTGTTTGTGTTTCCCCGTTCTGTATGGTTACACTGACTTCAACTTCAAAATGATTGTAGGAATTTCCTCTGAAAAAACTGATTTCTTCTTCTTTTTCCGGAATAAAACTGATTTCGTATTTGCCTGCCTGGTCGGTTTTGGTTGTGCCGGATTGAACGATCTCTGGTTGACTGCTATACCGATATCTGTACCATGGAAATGCCGATCTGGTAATGGTATATTCCACTTTTGCATCCTGATGATTGTAGCCGGAAAATGCCATCACTTTTCCCGATAACTTGCATGGTTTTCCATAGAAAACTTCCTGTTCGGGTTGATTGACAGTAACTTCAAAAGTGGGGCGCTTATAGGCCTCTACCCTGAAATTATGGATTGTGCCATTGGCTGAAATCATGTATTGACCGTTCAGACCGTTTTCCGGGAGTACAAAACTTCCTGAAACCGAACCATATGGATTGGAGGTGAGGGTCATTTTTCCCACTTCCTGACCATTGGCATCCTGCATCTTTACCTCCACTTTTTTACCGGCAACAACTGTTTCCTTATGAGAATCAGACTGATAACAAATGGCTTTAAACCAAACGGTTTGTCCCGGCCGGTAAATAGCCCTGTCGGTGAATAATGCGGTTTTGTCAATGCCTGCTATTTCGTTAATATGATAGTTATGAATCGAATTCAGTTGAAATGATGCATACTGATCCCGGCCGTTTTTTACGACAATGAAATCATTGTATCCTCTTTCCTTTTTGATTTTTATCAAACCATTTTTATCTGAAATATGACTGCTAAGCTTTTGTAACTGATAAGATGATTCTTTCCATTTCCTGGTGTAATAATCAATTCCGGCTTTAGCTATTGGCTTACCTGTTTTTCGGTTTAGAATATAGACCTCATGCTGTTCGTCATTATCGGGTTTATTGATGGTTGTTAAATCTGTAATGATGAAATATGCTGTGTTTTTCCGCATATCATCCTTATAATTTTCAGCAATGATGCGGTATTCGTAGATTCCATAGTCTGTTACTTTGTAATCGAGATGGGTCGTTTCCGGTTCGAAATCAGAATTGAATGGTATGCTGATTGTTTTTTTAGCTATCAATGTTGATTTGGGATAGCTGGCATCATGGTTCTGCCAGTTTTCTCTGAACTCCAGATATGCTTCTGCTGTGGCATCCACCCGGTGTAGTTCAAATTCAGCTTTGGTGATATTATTCGAAGTAATCAATATTTTAAATGCTTCTCCGGATCCGTAACTGTCTTTATCGTTGGAAAAAGTAATATCTTTTTTTGTAATTTGCGACATTATTGTTTTCAGAATATTGATACGCTCGTAACCGGGAAATCTTTGTATTCCTTTCTCGCAGATTGTAAATGCTATTCTTTTATGACCGGATGTTTCACTCCTGTTTAACCAGTTACTAGCCTGATGCTGATAGATTTCCACCACGGCCGGATGGTTTTGATAAAGGCTTTCCAAACTGTCTAACTGATGTTTTATTGACACAAATTCCAGACTGTCTTCCCGGGAATAAGCTTCATCATAATCCCTGTATTGAATTGCTGTTTCTTCGCTGGCATTTATCAATTCCAATTCTGCATGCACCAGGGGTATCATTTCCGGCTGGGTTTTTCGGAAAGCAATCAGGGTTCTGATATTTTCCTCTGCCTGTTGCGTTTTTTCAAGGTTTTCAAGCATCCCGATATGCTCATACATCAGAAAATCGTAGAGTTTGGGTGTTAATAGGATATTGACACTGTCGTTGATTAATAAATCTGAAAGGTCTTTCACTGATACCTGCTTTGTCAGTTCACTGTTTTGAACAGATAAAACACTGTATTTCAGTATCTGCTGCTGATGGTTTTCCCTGCTCCAGGTTTCTGTGTCGTCGGGAATTTCACCTGCCACATGGGTTCTTTCATCAATTATTCCGGAATTTTGTGTGTAATATTGATAATGCATTTTAGCGGTGATGGCGTACAACAGTTGTTTCTCAGCCGATGCCGGGAATGCTTTGGTGTATGCTTCCAGTGCTTTCAAAACTTCTTTGGATTGATCGGGATCTTTTTCAATGATCAGTCTGAACTCATGAATTTTAATCTTGATTTGCTGTTGCAGATTATTATCTTTGTCGGCCTGCACTTTTAACTGCTGTAATAATTTCATGGCCGATTCGGGCAAACCGTCGTTGATATGTTGATTAATTTCTTTCCATTGGGACTGATAATCAGGTTTTTTCTCTGCAGTAAGTATTGAAAGAACGAACATCAATAACATACCTGATACGATAATTTTTCTCATATGATTTGAATTTGATTATTGTTAAAACGTAAAATCTGTTTGCTTAGTCTGACAAAAGTAACATTTAATTTTATAACTTTGCGCGGATTTTACAAATTACAGGCCACAAATGACATCCGCCAAAAACTTATTTAAAATTACTTATCCGGTATTTCTTACCCTGCTTGTGCAGAATATCGTGAACGTGACTGATACTGCCTTTCTGGGTCGTGTCAGTGAGGTTGCGTTGGGTTCTTCTGCCATTGCCGGGGTGTATTTTCTGGCAATTTATATCATCGGTTTCGGATTCAGTCAGGGTGCTCAAATCATCATTGGCAGAAGAAACGGGGAAAAGAGCTTTGATAAAATCGGGCCGCTTTTCGATAACGGATTGATTTTCATTCTGATACTGGCATTGCTGTTTTTTATTCTTTCAATATTCTTTAATGATGATATTATGCGTTTTCTTGTAAGTTCTGATGCAATTTACAAAGGTTCGCTTGAATATCTGGATTACAGGGTCTGGGGTTTCTTTTTTGCTTTCATCAATGTGATGTATCGTGGTTTTTTCGTGGGTGTCACCAATACTTCTGTACTTACGATTTCAGCCCTGATAACCGCGCTCACCAATGTTGTATTGGATTATTTCATGATTTTCGGGATCTGGATTTTCCCTGAAATGGGCATTGGAGGTGCGGCTTTGGCATCTGTTATTGCTGAAGGACTAACATCGGTATATTTATTTGTTTATTCATTCACGCATAAGGATTTTAAGAAATACGGTCTTTACAAATTTGTTAAATTTGATTTGAAACTGATAAAGCAATTGCTGGATCTCTCTGTTTTTATCATGATGCAGTATTTCATCTCCATCTCTACCTGGTTTTTATTTTTTATTTTTATTGAAAGGATGGGAGAGCGTCCGCTTGCTGCTACCAATATTGGCAGAAGTCTTTATATCCTGTTGATGATTCCGGGTTCTGCCCTGGCTACAACGGTGAATACCATCGTCAGCAACCTGATTGGTGCCGGCAAAAAGGATGAGGTCATGAAGTTTATT
>JBILFS010000242.1:0-4063 GCA_044351455.1 Paludibacter sp.
AACGATTCATTACTTACACTGGGTATCAAACCCAGTCGCCCCGAAACAGGTTATGGCTATATTCAAATTGATGAAGGAGATGGCGATTTAAGAAGGGTAAAAACATTTACAGAAAAACCAAATGCGGATTTGGCAAAAGTTTTCTTCGAAACAGGTGAGTTTTACTGGAATTCCGGTATATTTCTCTGGAATCTGAAAACCATTGATCAGGCTTTTGAAACGCTTCTGCCTGAAGTTGCAGCGAAATTCAATGAAGGTAAGGAGGTTTATAATACAACAGCTGAACAGGAATTTATCGACAGAATCTACCCGACCTGTATTAATATTTCCATCGATTATGGAATCATGGAAAAAGCTTCGAATGTGTTTGTGCTTTGTTCTGATTTTGGCTGGACCGATTTAGGTACATGGAGTTCATTGTATGAAATGTCGGAGAAAGATGATAATCAGAATGTGACCCTGAAATGTAATACACTGTATTATAACAGCGACTCGAATATCGTTGCCTTGCCTCAGGGCAAGCTGGCAGTTGTGGATGGTTTGTCGGGTTATTTAATAGCAGAGTCTGACAATGTGCTGCTGATATGTAAAAAAGATGATGAGGCAAGGATACGTCAGTTTGTGAATGATGCTGTTATGTCTTTTGGTGGTGAATATATTTAATCTTAAACACATGTCAGTTTTTAATTTTTTCAAATTGTATAAGCCGCGGGAATATGGCTACAGACCTATCTATTATGACCCTAAAAAGGAGGCCATGAAAGAAAGAATGAAGCAAGCGGAGGTCGAAAAAAACACAGTGGATGCTGCTGCGGATTCAGATTATAAGCCATCCATTAAGCGGGGCACTTTTCGGGAGATGGCTCAGCAAAACAAAAGAACCCGGATGAATGAAATGAGAAAATCCAATATCA
Source organism: Paludibacter sp. (assembly GCA_044351455.1). Taxonomy (GTDB): domain Bacteria; phylum Bacteroidota; class Bacteroidia; order Bacteroidales; family Paludibacteraceae; genus Paludibacter. The sequence continues at coordinate 915 of JBILFS010000242.1, forward strand.
GATTAGTACTGATACTTGCATTTCTTTTACTTATCGTTTATTTTCTTTTAAGGTAAGGATTATTTAAACAGATTGAATGAGTGATATAATTCATTTATTGCCTGATGCAGTAGCTAATCAGATAGCGGCCGGTGAAGTAATTCAACGGCCTGCTTCTGTTTTAAAGGAGCTGGTGGAGAATGCCATTGACGCTGAAGCAAGTTGTATTCAGATTGTCATCCGGGATGCAGGCAGAACATTATTGCAGGTTACCGATGATGGTAAAGGCATGAGTGAGTCGGATGCGAGAATGGCTTTCGAAAGGCATGCAACATCCAAGATCAAGGATGCTTCAGATTTATTTTCCATCAGAACCATGGGCTTCAGAGGTGAGGCATTGGCTTCCATTGCTTCAGTAGCTCAGGTGGAAATGAAGACGAAAAGGAATGAGGATGAATTAGGTACTCTTATTGAAATAGCCGGCAGCAGGTTGTTTAAACAGGAACAAATTCAATGTCAACAGGGTACAACCTTTATGGTTAAAAACCTGTTTTTTAATGTTCCGGCACGCAGGAGATTTCTGAAAAGTGACAATGTTGAAAAAAATCACATCCTGAATGAATTCTACAGAATCGTATTGGTGCATCCGGATGTTGAATTCCATTTTTTTGATGGTGATGAAGAGATTTATCATCTGCCGGTTGCTCCGGTAAAGATGCGTATTGAGCAGGTTTTTCAGCATACCAAAAAACGTATCGGTCAGATGTTGCTCAAAATTGAGACAGATACTGCTGTTGTAAATATCAGGGGTTATGTGGGCAGGCCTGAGGCAGCTCAGAAGTCGGCACAGCAATTCTTTTTTGTCAATGGCAGGTACATGCGGCATCCCTATTTTCACAAAGCGGTTGCACTGGCATATAACCAATTGATACAATCCACTGATAATCCGCTTTATTTTATTTATTTTGAAGTGGATCCTCAAAGCATTGATATTAATATCCATCCGACAAAGACAGAGATTAAATTCGAAAATGAGCAAACAATCTGGTCAATTTTGTCAGCAGCGGTAAAAGAAGCACTCGGTAAGTTTAATGTGGTGCCTTCTATTGATTTCGATAGAGAAGGTGTTCCGGAATTGCCTGTATTAAACCGGGATATGCCCATACAGCAGCCAAAAGTTGAATTTAACCCTGCTTATAATCCATTCGGCCAGTCAACTTACAAAAGGCCGGCTGTCGACTGGCAGGATTTGTATCAGGGTTTTGAAAAGAAACAGGAGCCGGATTTTCCTTCAGAACAATCCTTTTTCCCTCAAACCGAAGTTATTCAATCAAAAATGAATATTCCTGTTGAGGAGCACGCCGGCAATTACTTTCAGTTGAAAAATAAATACATCATCAGTTCTGTTAAATCGGGAATGCTGATCATTGATCAACGCAGAGCACATATCAGGATATTATTTGATCAATATCTGAACGAAATTAAACATAAGAAAGGCTATTCTCAGCAATTATTATTTCCGGAGAGTCTGATGTTGATGCCCGGTGATGAACTGATTTTCAGTCAGATTAAACCTGATTTGAAATATGCAGGTTTTTGTTTTGAAGAAGTTGATGGAAAGTACATGATAACAGGGGCTCCATCAGTTTTGCAATCTACCGGCGATTTAACAACTCTCATTCATGAAATGGTTGAAAAGGCTCATCAAATGACAGGAGATGTCATGGAAAATATGCAGGAGAAGATTGCCATGTCCCTTGCTGAGGCTTCAGCCATTCATGCAGGTCAGTTTTTAAGTGATGACGCCATGAAGGATTTGATCGACAGACTATTCAGTTGTCCTGTTCATCAACACACACCAGATGGAAAGCAAATTATGCGTATCCTTGGGTTGGAAGAAATAGGGCAGTGGTTTTAATCACCCCCGGCAATTGCCGGAGGTAATTAATCAGGTTTATTCCCCAATTTGTGGAGTGATAAGTTTATAACCCTTTCCGTGAATATTGATGATGGCCACATTAGGATCATCTTTCAATAATTTTCTCAGTTTGGTGATATAAACATCCATGCTTCTGGCATTGAAATAATTATCGTCCTCCCAGATTGATTTAAGTGCAAAATTTCTTTCCAGAATGCTGTTCGAATTTGAGGCCAGCAAACGAAGCAGTTCAGATTCTTTGGTAGTCAGTTTTTTAGTGTCCCCATCGAATGTAAGCGTCTGTTTTTGAGCATCAAATAAAAAGCCTCCAATATTGTATGCTATAATATCCTTTACTTTTTTGCCTTTAACCCTGCGCAGGATTGATTCAATTCTCGACAGCAATTCTTCCATGCTGAAAGGTTTTGAAAGATAATCATCAGCGCCAAGTTTAAAGCCCTGTAGAATGTCTTCTTTCATTGATTTTGCAGTCAGGAAGATAATAGGCACTTCCGTATTGATATTTCTGATGTCTGCAGCCAAAGCAAAGCCATCTTTTTTTGGCATCATAACATCAAATACACATAAATCATATTTATTACGGGTAAAGGCTTTATAACCAGCTTCCCCGTCGGGTTGCAAATCTGCATTATAACCTTTGGTTTGCAGATATTCTCTCAGTAACATGCCAAGATTTTCATCATCTTCGCATAATAGAACTTTTACTTTTTCATCGTTCATAAGTTGCGTTTTTTAAAGTGGGTAATGATATTGTGAATTTTGTTCCTAAATTTATTTCGCTTTCTACTTTGATTGTACCTTTGTGTTCCGAAATGATTTTCCGCACATAAGCCAGACCAAGTCCGAATCCTTTTACATTGTGTTTATTGCCTGTGGGCACCCTGTAAAACTTCTCGAATATTTTTTTAATATCTTCCCTGGGGATGCCGATGCCATTATCTTCAATACTCAACAGTACACGATCTTTCTCGTTTCTGGTTTCCAGGGTTAGTAAAAGAGGTTTGTCGCTGTATTTTAACGCATTGTCGACCAGGTTATGTATCACATTGGTAAAGTGAACCTCATCAGCAAGAATTATATCATCGGTTGCATGTAAAATGGTTGTCAGCTTGCCTTCTTTGTTTGCCACCTTGATAGAAAATACTTCAGAAGTATGTTCAATGAGCGCATTGACAGACAATTCCTTCATATTGTAGGTAGATTTTTCCGACTCAAACAGAGAAAGTTTCAA
>JBILFS010000453.1:0-4025 GCA_044351455.1 Paludibacter sp.
TATTTATTATGACTATTCAAATCCCGAAGTTTGCGAATACATGAAAAATGTATTACGAACGATTAAAAATGACTGGGGTTACAGCTACTTCAAAATAGATTTTATGCGCTACGGTTTGCTCGAAAGTATTTTGGCCGAACACGGAAATAGTTGTGGTATAGGCAAAAAGCAAGTTACAAAAGTAATTTCGTTTAATACCAGCATGACCAGTGTGGAAAGAACAAGAGCTGGTTTAAAAGCTATGCGCGAAGGTATGGGCGATGCTTATTTTTTAGGTTGTTCGGCAATTTTCGGTCCAACTTTCGGTATTGTTGATGGCCTTAGAACTGGCGCTGATATTTGTCCAACTTTCGATTATTACGAAGCATGTACAATGCAAAATGCTGGTAATTTTTACCTTAATCAAACTGTTATACATGCCGATGCAGACTATCTAGTAGTTCGAAATAAAGACGATGAGGAACCAGAACGTGCCTGGGGAGAGAATAAGTTTGGTGGAAATACCACCTTTGACGAAGCCAAAATGTGGAGCGATTACATTGCATTGTATGGCGGACCAAAAATTAATAGCGATAACTTATTAACCTTGCGACCAGAAAGAAAGAAGCTGATTGACAATGCATTTGCCTATAAAACAGCAAGTCGTTTCATTCCATTGGATATGTGGAATCATGCTAAAGATAGACAAGATGCTTTTAATGTAATACTGGCAGAAAATGAAGACGGTGTTTATATATCACTTTTCAACTGGGACGAAACGGATAAAAACTTCGATATTAGTGGATTTCCAAATTCTAAAGTGATTAATACATTAACGAAAAGCTATTATAATCTGAAAAATGACAAATTGCAAGTTACCTTGAAAAGTCATAGTTCATTGATTTTAAAAGTTGAAAACTCAACCTTCGATATTTTAAGGAATAATTTACAAGTATTATAATTGATTTTGTCATCCAAATAAATATCACGATATTTGTTTTTGCTAAATCCAATCTGATAATGTAAAGAAATTCACTTTTGATGAATAAATCACTTACCACTTTTATTTTTATATTTTATTTTTCATTATTCCATGTAATAAGCGAAAATAAATTATCCTTTAAAAAAATAGATAATAAACAAGGATTGTCGCAGAATGGTGTAATGGCTATTTTCCAAGATAAAAATGGATTTATATGGCTTGGAACTCACTATGGGCTAAATCGTTACGATGGATTTAGTATAAAATCATTTTACAGAGGTAATACCCAAAATGATCTTTGTGGTGATGATATTCAATCTATTTTGCAGGATTCAGTTGGTAATATCTGGATATCAACAATCGAAGGCATTTCAGTATTCAATCCGGTAACCGAAAAATTTTTCAACCTCAACAAATACACCACCAAAGAATCTATTTTCAGACATACCATTCTGTCAATGAAATACATTGATGGTGAGATTCTTGTTAGCAGCAAAGAAGGATTATGGAAAATTAATGAAGTAAAGAGTCTTTTTACGGACGAAATTGCAAAAAGTATTTGTAATAATATTGCAAAATACAAAATACAACCTATTTTAAATCTCAAATCAATAAAAGTTTTTTTCAAAGATAAAAATGACAACTATTGGATTACTGCAAATAATCACATTATCACATCAAAAATTATTAAAAATAAGTTATTAGTAATTGATGAAATTACGATTGACAAACCCAATGATGTAGAGTTTACTGTTTTATTTCAGGATAATCTTTCTCATATTTGGGCAGGTACATCAAATCGAGGTCTTTTTAAAATTGTTGAAGAAAAAGGGAAATATATCGCTATAAAAGTTTATTCAAATACAAATAATACATTATCAGTAATTACTGATATTTTACAAGATAATGCATCTAACTTGTGGATTAGTTCCCGTAGCGATGGTGTAATTTTTATCCCTAAAAGTGAATTGAACAAAAATATCATTTTTGCATCAAAACTAAACGAAAACTCACTTTCAACCAATAAAATCAAAAGTATTTATATTTCCCGTGATAACACTATTTGGTTAGGTTCATTGGGTAATGGTGTTTTTTACTCTAACAATGCAGGATTGAAATTTATAAATCATCAACTATCAGTTAACCTCAACAATCCAGCAGTTAATTATACCCGAGCAATTAGTAAAGACATTTACAATAGATTGTGGTTTGGAACATTGTTTGAAGGGCTTTATGTGTATGACCCACAAAAAAAACAAGTTGTAAAGTCGCTACTGAGTAGGAAGTCTGTTTTTTCATTGGTTGTTATTGATAATTCACATTACTTAGTAGGTTGTACAGATGGTTTATATATAATTACTTACGACCGTAATAATTTTGCTATCGAAAAACTAAACGCTAATGATCTAATTAAAGGTCCTGTTTTTTCTATTACAAATAAGGCAGATAAATTCTGGATTGGTACAGTAAATGGATTTGCAAGTTTTAAACTAACTTCTGATTTTGAAATAACTCAAATCAAAAACTATAATAATCAGTTGCTGGTTAATTCAAAATCCCAAAACACAATCCGGAAAGTAAAATATGATCAAAAAAGAAATTGTATATGGATAGGTGGAGAGACCAGTGGTTTAGTAAAAGCTACATTAGATAAGGATTTTAATATTAGAAATTTCGTATCGATAAATAAAATTTATAATATTGGTTCAAATAACAATTATATAAGTGATATTTATATCGACAATGAAAACAACTGTTGGGTAGCTTCGCGGGGTGGACTTATTCAGTTACAGTTTTCTAACTCCGATAAGGTGACTAAAATTTCTATTTTAACCACAAATAATGGACTTCCAAGCAACCTGGTGCAATCGATTAAAAGTGACAAGAATGGAAATTTATGGTTAGGTACAATTCGGGGGCTGGTAAAATTGAATAAAAAGTCACATGAAATTATCAATTATGATATTAATGATGGTATTCAGGATTATGAATTTTCTGAACATTCATCGTTTGTAGATCCTAACGGAACAATGTATTTTGGTGGAATAAATGGAGTGTCTGAATTTTCGCCTAACCAAATGAGGTATGATAATTTTGTAGAACAGGTTGTTATTAGCGATATGTTAATAAACGGTGTAAATGCAAAAGATCGACAAATGCCAAACAGTTCAGAACCTCTTACTTTGCCCTATTCAGAGAACAATATAAAGTTTAATTTTATTGCTTTTAACTACATCAACCCATATAAATGTAAATACGCATACAAACTTGAGGGTTTTGATAATGATTGGGTGCATACAACTTCCGATAAAAAAACGGCTGAGTATTCAAATTTACCTCATGGAAAATATGAGTTTAAAGTGAAAGCCACGAACGAAGATGGCATTTGGAGTTCAGAATACACTTCTTTCCGCTTTGAAATTCGACCTTCATTCTGGCTTTCATTTCCAGGGTTTTTATTTTACACAGTGTTATTGATAATTGTTATTTATGTGGTTTCAACCATTACACAAAAACGTGTAAAGAAAAAGCACGAAGAATTGCTGGAAAAGCAATATCACGAACAAATTGAAAAAATAAATCAGTCAAAGTTACAGTTCTTCATTAATATTTCTCATGAAATCAGAACCCCTTTAACATTAATAGTTTGTTCTATTGAGAAGCTTATTTCAAATTTGAATCTTAATAAAGAACAAGAAAAAGAAACTGCCACTATCGATCGAAATGTAAATCGTATGCTGAAATTAACCAACGAACTGTTGGAAATTCGCAAAATTGAAACGGGAAATTATCAGCTTAATGTAAAAAAAGATGATATTGTTAGTTATATTCACAATATTGTATTGGCATTTGAATCTTTAGCCGAAAAACAAGAAATAAAATTGTCCGTTGAATCTTTTAGTCCCGAAATTATTATTTGGTTTGATTCAAATGCCCTTGAAAAAGCGATGTGTAATCTTATTTCAAATGCAATAAAGTATACGAAACGTAAAGGATTTATTAAGATAAATATAAATTCATCTGTCAACAACGAATTTATTGAAATAAACGTAACTGACAATGG
>JBILFS010000243.1:0-4023 GCA_044351455.1 Paludibacter sp.
GAAACCTTTCCCGATGATGATATACTCAGCCTGTGTAATCTTTATTATACTATCAGAATAAATTTTTTGCGTTTGTTGATTCCAGAAAAGTTGTTCTGTTTCAAAAAGTTCACCCTTGATATTCGTCGCTCTTACATTTCCTTTCAGTTCCCATAATTTTTCGTTTTCCAGAAATTTGGCATAAGTACAATGAAGATTGGCATCAACTTTCAGTTTCTCATCAAACCGTTCGAAATGAACACCATAAGGGAATTCCCAATATGGCTGACCAGCGCGATCGTACATATCCCATTGAGGAGTATTAATTCTGTAACGTGTGATTCCCGAATCGGATATTACAGTCGAAACCTTGACAGCATGCATGCGTGGAGTTTCATTTCTGTTTCCAACAGCATCAATTTGTTCTGTTTCGTTTTTTCTGCAACCAATTAACAAAAAAAGAACAACAACCACCAGGAAGGCGGTTGTTATACTATAAGATTTGAATATTAAACTAATGAATTTCAATTTTTATCTACAGATTGTATTTTCACCAATCCATCCACCTACAAAGAATGATTTACCAGATTCTAAGCCCGGATGCATAAATACATCTTCTTTAGATGGGAAATGGCGGCTATATGTACCAATTAATTTATCAGCTTCTCCGGCAAGAGATGGATCAACCTGTTTAGCTTTTACGAATTTATCAACAGCAGCCCAGAAAACTGTTTTGTTCAGAATCGGATCACCAAAAATACCTCTTGCACTTGCATAAGATAATCCTAAGATAAGGTATGCAGCACCATTATTTGATTTGAATTCAATAGCACGGGTTGCATGTGTTTTAACTTTTGTATAATTCTCCAGTTTTGAAAAATAAATCTGAGCAACTTTAAGCTGATATTCCGATTTATCTTCATTGATATCACTCAAACTTGTTGCTTCTTCAAGATAGGTAATCGCTTGTGTAAAATTCTCAGTTTTAATAGACATTGCAGCCAGCGCATTTGCAGATTCAGCAGAAGGTTTAATTTTATGAGCCGATTGTGCTGCTGTAAAATACACTTTAGATTCAGTACATTTTACCCGCTTATAGAAGGAAATGATTTTGTTCAGATAGGCCAGATCAGCAGCATTTTCAACGATTTTCGATGCATAGAGTCCATCCAGTGTTTCACAATTTGCAGCACCACTCTGAGCAAATAAAATATCCAGACCATTTTTATACTGAGCAGCCAATTCTGCTTTCTTAGCGTCAGTACTTTTTATAAATACTTCCAGAATTGCGTTAGCTTTCAAATAATCAGCAATATATTTTTCGCCCAATGATTTATCAGCTGCAAATATTCTATCAGAAAGCAAGACAAAGTTTCTGATTACTTCAATGTCCGAATTTTCACCCATACCATCAATCGACTCTTCTAACCACTGGTAAGCAGGTTTTTTCAACTCATCATTCTTTACGTAACGAATATAATCAATCGCCTTGTTTCCTTTAATCCATGCAGTTGGATATCTCTCATCATTACCGAAATACTTGATACGCTTGTCATAAAGTTGCATCAGTTTATCAAATATTTTTTGATATGAAGCATCATCCTTCTGTTGGGTAAGCTCCCACTCAACAATTGAACGTCCATAACTGTAAATTGCTCTGTTGGCAGATGGACAGGTGTTATATACCTGTGTCCACGGTTCAAGTGCATCAGCATACTGTTTGTTCTTAGCAGATTCGCTGAATAAACTCAAGTTGGTCACACATTCTTCAGTAACAACATTGGATTCCTGTTGTTGAGGTTGCTCCTGCACAACTACCTGTTCAGTAGTTTCAGTTTTACCTTTTTTGTCTTTTTTTTCTTTTTTCTGAGCCAGGCAATTTGTAAATATCGCAACGCTCAACATTAATACTACAATTTTTTTCATATACCTAATTAATTATAATTTTCTTTTAAAGAACCAGTTTTCATTAAACACTGCATTCAAAGTAAACTTGAAATAATCTTCTCTGAACAGTGACTTATCACCTGATTTTCCATATTCTACTGATGCATTTACCATGGTGTTCGAAGTTCTCAGCGGAAGTCCTACTCCAAAGGTTATGCCAAAGTTTTTAACATTAGAAACTCCGGGCAATTTATAATAAGGATCATGGATATTAATACCTGCACGATACTTCACTCTCTCATAAAATCTTCTTCCTCTTGCATCAGGAATATATTCAAATCCAAGAGCAAGTTTGCTTTTATTCGACAAACTATCTGTTCTGCTGAAATACAAAGCATCGCCCCATTGTTGCATGCTATAATCCAACCCTACAGAGAATTTATTATCAAAAGTATAGAACAATCCCGCACCAAGTGTCTGAGGCACTTCAAAATCTTTTGTGAAATTAATTGTATCTGAAGGTACCCCATAATTATACTGTGTAAAATTTCCACCCAATGGAGCTTTCCCTTCAAAAATTAACCCCAATGTAACATCATGCTTTTTATTAAATGTATGAAATGCCTGTAATCCATAACGTGCCCGGAAACTGCTGATTGATATCGCATTGATTTGGGTTGAAGAATTAAAGGAGGAATTATTAAACACAATACTTCTGCTGTTATTGATATTTCCAAACATATAGTAAAGATTCATCCCTAATGAAATATGATTGAATAGTTTCATCCCAAAACCGGTATAAACCTGATTAACACCTCCTGAACCAGCATAAGATCTTGTATAATAAGCTTTATCGGGGATAGATGTATGGTTATTGATTTGAATTGAATCTGATTTGAAAAAATTATATCCGGAAAAAGAATAAGGTAAAACTCCGGCGCTAACTCCCAACCACTTATTGATGGGCAATTGCATACTGATGTACTCAAGGTTTGAGTTAATCGCATTAGAACTTTGTGTCGGACTTGAAAAACGGGAAACCAATCCACTAAGTCCCAAATCAAACATAAATGAAACGGAATCCACAACACTGTATGAAGCCGGATTTACCGGATTGATGGCCAAACTGTTTCTGTAAGCCATTCCCACACCGCCCATAGAACGTTGTTCGGAAGAGTATACATCAATCAATTCACCATAACCATAACGGGTATATGGGGAGTTGGTATTGTTTTGAGCCAACAGATTTGACATCATTGTAAAAAAAGAGAACAATAAAAAAATTCTGCTTTTATTTAACATTATATTTTAATATTTGATTGAGACCGTTTAATACTAAATTTTTGCGTGCAAAGATGCGATATTTTAGTCTGTTTTCCAAAATTTCTGCACTTCCGCCTGTTAAAAATACTGAAAGATTAGGATATTTTAGCATTAGCTTGTCAACATACCCATCTATCTCATGTACAAGTCCATATAAAACACCCGACTGAATCGCATTTTTGGTATTTCTCCCCGGAAAATCCTCTGTATTTTCATCCGGCAGAAAGTATGGAAGTTTACCTGTAAATTCATGCAAAGCCCTGGATCGCATTTCCAGTCCCGGTGCAATATTTCCTCCCGGATATTGCCCTTCTGCACTGATAAAATCATAGGTAATGGCAGTTCCTGCATCAATTACCAAAAGATCCTTTCCCTGCATTTCATGAAAAGCACCTATTACTGCGGCTAATCTGTCTTTACCCAGGGTTTCCGGTGTTTCGTAACATACCTGAACCGGCACCTTTACCATGTGATTCAATTCGATAAAAACATCTACCCTTTGCTTTATTGCTCCCAATTGATGAATAAGAGTTCCACGAACATCTGATAAAATACAATGCTGAATATTGTATTGATCAATTATCATCAAAAAATCTTCCATTTCAGGCTTTTGAACTATATAATCTACCATTTCATTACCATTAAAAACGGCAATTTTGGTTGATGAGTTTCCCCTGTCAATGCAAAGATTCATAGATACTTTATTATTTACAGGATAATCTTTTCAATTGGAATTACCAATATTCCTTCGGCTCCCAATGATTTGAGTTTACCAATGATTACCCAGAAATCTTTTTCATTGATTACTGCGTGTAATGAACTCCAACCCTCTTT
>JBILFS010000244.1:0-3974 GCA_044351455.1 Paludibacter sp.
GTTCGGCGTGACCGCAAACTGCTTTTGAACAAAAAAGAGTTGAAAAAACTGGACAGGGCTACCAAAGAATCAGGGCTTACAATTATTCCCACTAAGTTATTTATCAATGAAAAAGGAATGGCAAAAGTGGAAATAGGACTTGCCAAAGGTAAAAAGAATTATGATAAGCGTCAGTCTCTCAAAGAGAAAGATGCAAAAAGAGAAATAGAAAGAGCTGAGTAGTTACTGATACAAAATAAATATAGTAGGTCTTTTATTCAGGTCGGGTTGATTTTTGGTCCAGTCTTTCAAATATCTTGTTTTGATAAATTCTGTAGAAAGTGTAATATCTGTTGCTATACACAATTTTAGCACCGGACTTCCTAACTGAATTAATTCATTCAGCGTTTTCATATTTCTATATGGCGTTTCAATAAAAACCTGGGTTTGTTTTTCGTTGAAAATTCTTGCCTCCAGTTTTCTTAATACATCCTTTTTTTCTTTCAGGTCAATAGGCAAATAACCATTGAATGCAAAACTCTGACCATTGAATCCTGAAGCCATCATGGCTAAAAGAATTGAAGATGGACCAACCAATGGAATCACCTGAATATCAGCTTCCTGTGCTAAAGAAACAACATCTGCTCCGGGATCTGCAATAGCCGGACAACCAGCTTCCGATATTAATCCAACATTATGTCCTTCTTTTAATGGCTTCAGATAGTTGAATATTTCTTCTTTGGAAGTATGCTTATTAAGCAAATAAAACTGAAGATCATCGATGACTATTTCGTTACTGCATTTTTTAAGAAAACGACGCGCAGTTCTTAAATCTTCAACAATGAAATGTTTTACATCTGCAATATGGGTAATATTATATTGCGGAAGAATATAATGAAGATCACTTTCGCCCAATGTGCTTGGAAATAAGTATAATTTACCTTTCATCTGTTTATAATTGTTTTTTTAATTGTCAGATGGAACTTACCATGTAAAAAATAATCATTATTTTATGAGTAAATAATTATTTTAACATGGACGTTTCATATTGAAATAATTTTGCAGACTAAGTAAGTTCCCCGGATAAATTATCGAGATTTTCATTCAAAATCTCCCATTCATACATCCTTTGACTAAGTTCTCTTTGTTTTTTCTGAATGTGCATGATAAAATCTGCATCAGAAGCCTTATCAAGATTCTGCAGTTCTGATTCCATGCTACTGATTTCATTTTCAAGACTTTCAATCAATTTTTCATGATTTTCAATTTCTTTTTCAGCCTTTTTTATTTTCTTTGAAATCTCTTTTCTGGCTTCATAATTCAGTTTATTTGCAGATAAAATTCCTGAATCATTTTTTGAAGTCTCCACTACTGATTTGATTTCCAATTCTTTGAGATTCTCCATTTTTTTATAATCGAGAAACTCATAAATTCCACCCAGAAACTCCCTGACTTTCTTATTTCCAAATTCAAAAACCTTTTCAACCAATCCGTCAAGGAATTCACGGTCGTGCGAAACAATAATTGCTGTACCGCTAAAATTCTTTATGGCTTCTTTTAATACATCTTTCGATTTAATATCCAGATGATTAGTTGGTTCATCGAGGATCAGAAGATTTACAGGTTCCAGCAAAAGTCTGATCATGGCCAGTCTTGATCTCTCACCACCGGATAAAACCTTCACTTTTTTATCTGAAGCTTCGCCACCAAACATGAATGCACCTAAAATATCTCTGATTTTTGTTCTCACATCACCGGTAGCCACATAATCGACTGTCTGAAAAACAGTAAGATTCTCATCAAGCAAAGATGCTTGATTTTGAGCGAAATAACCGATTTTTACCTGATGACCCAATTTTAACTTGCCGGAATATTCAATTTCCTGCATGATACTTTTCACCAGGGTACTTTTACCTTCACCATTCTTACCCACAAATGCAACTTTCTCTCCCCTGTTGATAATCAAATCAATATTATCAAGAACCAGATGATTTCCGTAGGCTTTTGATAAGTTTTCAATTTCAACCGGAATAATTCCCGAGTGAGGAGCTGGAGGAAACTTAAGATGTAAACGTGAATTGTCTTCCAAATCAACTTCAATACGATCAAGTTTATCCAGTTGTTTAATTCTTGATTGAACCTGAACAGATTTTGTAGCCTTGTAACGAAATCTCTCGATAAATTCTTCCGTATCCTGGATTAGTTTCTGTTGATTTTCGTAAGCTCTTAATTGTTGCTCATGTCTTTCTTTGCGAAGAAGCAAATATTTCGAATAATTCACCTGGTAGTCGTATATTCTTCCAAGTGAAATCTCTATTGTTCTGTTGGTTACATTATCAATAAATGCTTTATCATGTGAAACCAGAATAACCGAACTTCCGGAATTGATCAGAAAACTCTCTAACCACTGAATTGATTCAATATCAAGGTGATTAGTAGGTTCATCCAATAACAAAACATCCGGTCTTTGTAAAATAATTTTCGCCAGTTCAATTCTCATTCTCCAACCACCACTAAATTCGGAGCATAAACGGTTAAAGTCTGAACGCATGAATCCCAGCCCCTGAAGTGTTTTCTCAATTTCTGCATGAAAATTACCATTTCCCAAAATTTGTAAATGTTCCTGGGCATGCGTTAAGCGATCGATTAAATCATGATAATCATCACTATCATAATCAGTTCTTTCAGCCAGTTCAGCCGACATATTTTCAATACCCTTCTGAATTTTCAACAAATTCTCAAAGGCTTTCTCAGTTTCCCCAAACACTGTTGTACCCTCATTATGAATCATATGCTGAGGTAAATAACCAATAGTAATATCTTTAGGAAGATTTACTTTTCCGGAAGTGGGCAACATTTTTCCGGATAAGATTTTCAAGAGTGTTGTTTTACCTGCGCCATTTTTCCCAACCAAAGCAATTTTATCTTTTGCATTAATCAGGAAACTAATATCATCAAAGAGTGCCGAGCCACTAAATTCAACCCTTAATTGTTCAACAGAAATCATATATCAAGTCGCTCGTATTGAGAATTTTTACTTTTAAATTCAGGTACAATTTTCTTCATTGTGGATACGGTTAAGTAATCCTTGCTTAACTTGCTGTAGTTGATTAGTTTATCAATCAAAACTGATACTTTATCATAATCATGTTGTTGTACATTGGCAATCATGATTTTGGGATGATGCGTATTTTGAGTCAGTTCTTTTTTATTCAATAACTCTTCATATAACTTTTCACCGGGTCTGAGTCCTGTATAAACAATTTTGATATCCTCCTCAGGCACATAACCAGCCAATCGGATCATTTTACGGGCAAGATCAACAATTTTAACCGGTTTTCCCATATCAAAAATATAAATTTCACCACCATTCCCCATAGAACCTGCTTCGAGCACCAGCATACAGGCCTCCGGTATAGTCATAAAATAACGTATAATTTCCGGATGAGTTACAGTAACCGGACCACCCTGTTCAATTTGCCTTTTAAAATACGGAATCACTGATCCGTTCGAACCCAGCACATTACCAAATCGGGTAGTAATAAATTTAGTTGTAGAACCATTCATGGTCGCATGTAACTTTTTATACAGTGCCTGAACATAGATTTCAGCGATACGTTTAGATGCACCCATCACATTGGTAGGATTAACCGCTTTATCCGTAGAAACCATTACAAACCTCTCAACCCTGTATTTTACAGCTAAATCAGCTAAATTCTTTGTTCCCAATACATTAACCTGAACACTTTCCACCGGATAATCCTCCATTAGCGGAACATGTTTATAAGCAGCAGCATGATAAATAATATCAGGACGAAAAAGGTCCATCATGTAATCCATTCTATCTTTATTCCTTACATCAGCAAGAAAACAAGTCAGATTTTTATCCGGATAATTCTCCAACAAATCAAGTTTTAAATCATGCATAGGAGACTCTGCAAAATCCAGTAAAACAACCAGTTGAGTTTCAAACCTTAGCACCTGACGGGCAATTT
>JBILFS010000245.1:0-3969 GCA_044351455.1 Paludibacter sp.
TGTACATTGCGGCGATGGGTATTCTGGAAACCGTTGCTCTTTTGGCCATGGTGTTCGGAATGGGAGCTATTCCTGGAGCATAATTTGAAACTCAATTTGAAATTTGAATATAAATCGCTTTTAATCCATTGTTTTTGAAGTCATTTTAAAACAATTGGAAATCTGCGGAATAGAAAAAGTTCTTCTCATTTACAAATGATTATGCTCAATTTGTAAGTTTGGTGGCGAAAAATGACAGAAAATACGGGCAAATAAAAATAAAGTGTACTTTTTCATTAAAAAAAGTACACTTTAATAAAAAATGTTGTATTTTTGAGAAGTTTTTCTCCATCATAAAAGAGATATTTAACCAGAGAACTAATTATTTACATTTTTCAACCATAAAAATTTTACAATTATGAAGACAAAATTTTTTCTTATCCTCGTTTTATTTGGATTAACCATAGCGCCTGCATTTGCTCAGGATGAAACAACTGAAGAAAGTGGATTTTATTTCAGATACGGCCCTAAAGTGGGTATGAATCTGAATGCAGACCTGAACAATCTACCTTCTGACATCAATGTTATTACCGACAATTTCAAAGACAATTACATGTTTGGTGCCTTTGCTCAATTGGGAAAAAGATTATATCTGCAACCGGAGTTTTACTATTCTGTTCAAAATGTAATGGTAGGATCTGTTGCAACTAAAATCGAAAAAATCAAAGTGCCTTTGCATTTAGGTTTGAAATTTTTCGACATTGGTTTATTGAGTCTGCACATTTCAGGTGGTGCTATGTACACTCAGAATGCCGGTGAAGAATTCAAATTCGATATGACCAAGCTTGAGTATCAGGTAGGTGCAGGTGTTGATGTGCTTGATTTTATCACCACTGATATTCGCTACACTTTGCGTCAGGGAGTTTCGCTTGCAGATCAGATTGACAACTTTGCTACCAATGGTGGTATTGTAAATTTAACAGTTGGTTTGAAACTCAAATAATCTGATTTTAAAACATTAAAAAAGGCTGTCAGTATCTGTACCGACAGCCTTTTTTATTTTGTGATTCAGCTGGGGCTCGAACCCAGGACCCCATCCTTAAAAGGGATGTGCTCTACCTGCTGAGCTACTGAATCGTTTTTTCGAAAAGCGAGTGCAAAGGTACTTTAATTTTTTTTTATGACAAAATTAAATTATCATTTTTTTGAGATTTGCATTCACATTAATTCTTTATCTTTGCACTTATTAATTCTTTTTACAATTGGACACAGTATCGTATATAATTATATCCCTGATACTTTCTGCATTTTTCTCAGGGATGGAAACAGCATTTGTAAGTGCAAATAAACTTCGTGTGGAACTTGACAAAAAGCAGAACAGTTTGGGCACCACCCTGCTTTCGATCTTTTATGAGCATCCAAGGCAGTTTATTTCTACCATGCAAACCGGAAATGTGCTTGCGTTGGTTATTTTTTCGATAAAAATGTCGGAATCCCTATATCCGGGACTGGCATATATCGGGAATCAGTTTATTATCATCAGCATTGAAATTTTATTTGCCGGAATAATCATTTTATTTACAGGAGAATTCCTGCCGAAAACCATCTTTAGAATTAATCCTAATATGTGGTTGAAAATTTTTTCATGGGTTTTATTTGCTTTTTATATAATATTGTATCCTGTTGCCTGGATAACTTCGTTTATTTCATTCAAAATCATCAGATTACTCACAAGATCAACACCTGAAAACGAACAAAACAAATCATTTTCCAGAGATGATTTAAATTATCTGATTCAGGAAAGTTTCGAGAATACACAAACAGAACAGGAAATAAATCATGATGTAAAAATATTTCAAAATGCGCTGGATTTTTCAAAAATACGCCTCAGAGATTGTTCCGTACCACGCACAGAAATCATAGCCGTTCCTATTGAAACATCAGATGAAGCACTAAAACAAACATTTATTGAAACAGGTTTTTCAAAAATCCCGGTTTATAAAGAAAATATTGACAACATCACAGGCTATATTCATGCTTCTGAAATGTATGAACATCTTCATGAATGGCGGAAACACATTCGTCAGATTCCGGTTGTACCCGAAAACATGTCGGCTCACAAACTCATGAAAATGTTTATGCAACAGAAAAAGAGTATTGCAGTGGTGGTCGATGAACATGGTGGAACTGATGGCATTATTACCCTGGAAGATATTATTGAAGAAATTTTCGGGGAAATTGAAGACGAGCACGATAACAGAGCTTTTGTAGCCAGAAAAATTTCCGAAACAGAATATCTGTTTTCGGGCAGATGTGAGATAGAACATGTCAATTCAAAATTCGGGCTGAATATTCCTGAATCTGATGATTATGAAACAGTTGCAGGTTTCATATTACATCATCATCAGCATTTCCCAAAAATCAATGAAATATTTCATTTTGAGAATTTTACAATCAAATGCGTCAAAGTTTCGAATAATAGAATTGAATTAGTCAGGTTTATTTTGGGTAGTTGAAAAAAAATCCGTATATTCGTGCCCTCAAAAAAATATTATAATTTACAATAAAAAATACATTTACAATTAAGAAATGGCAACTTTACAAAAAATCCGCAACAAAGGAGTACTGTTGATCGTGGTAGTAGGTATCGCGTTACTTTCATTTATCATTGGTGATTTTCTAACAAATGGTTCTACCTTCTTCAATAAATCCAAAGAAGTAGTGGCCAATATTAATGGTGATAAAATTCATATCAGTGAATATCAGGCATTAATTGATCAGGTAATTACTTTTCAGAAATTTGAAACAGGAACAACAGAAGTAGATGAACAAACCATGCAGCAAATCAGGGCTTATGTTTGGGATCAATATGTACGTGAAAACTTATTACTGGAAGAAACTGAAAAACTGGGACTGACTGTTACCAAAGATGAACTCTCAGAACGTTTGATTGGTAATAATATTCATCCGATGATTCAACAAAGAAGATTTTTTGCGGATCAGTCTGGTCAGTTCAGCCGTTCATTACTTGTTCAGTTTCTGAATTTCAAAGATGAAGAAAATGAAGATCCTAATATGCAACAAACGCTTCAGGATTATCGCAATTTGTGGATATTCCTTGAAAAAACTGTAAAATTTGCCATTCTACAGGAAAAATACAATGTTCTCTTATCCAAATCAGTTGTGGCGAATACTGCTGAGGCAAAATTCAATTATGAATTATCATTGCCGGTATTCAATGTAAATTACGTGGTTCAACCATATTACAGCATCCCTGACACAGCTGTAACTGTTTCAGACAAAGAAGTTAAGGAACTATACAAAAAGCAGATTAAACGCTTTAAACAGGAACCAAATGCAACTATCAGCTATGTGATTTTCAATATCGAACCACAAAAAGAGGATTTTGTTGAAGCTGAAACTTTCATCAACAATTTAAAAGAGGAATTTTATACTACTCCTGATGTTGCGGAACTTGTAAGTGCTAATTCAGACATTCCTTATACAGGAAGAAATTATACAGTGAACACCGTTCCTGCAAGCTTAAAAGATTTTGCTTTCAGTGGAAAAACAGGTGATTTATACGGACCTGTATTTGCAAACAATGCATATACCATGGCAAAGATTATGCAGTCAGGCATATCCCTTCCTGATTCTGTGAAATTGCGCCACATTGCGCTTATGAAAGATAAAGAGTCAATCACAGACAGTATTATCGGCGCTATCAAAGCTGGTGCAAACTTTGGTGAACTGGCTAAAAAATACTCGGCAGCACAACAAACAGCAAATAACAATGGCGAAATTGGTTGGTTAACCGACGGTGACGCATCACTTGACAAGGAAATTGCCCAGAATGCCTTCAATAGAGCTGCCAACGATATTTTTACCATTTCAAATGCACAGGGAACACAGATTTTCCAAATCATGGAAAAAACGGCTCCACGTTCAAAAGTTAAACTGGCTATTCTCGAAAGAGGTGTTATTGCCAGT
>JBILFS010000457.1:0-3968 GCA_044351455.1 Paludibacter sp.
TGAGGATCGATTTTCACCTTTCTACAACCTGGTTCCATCACCTGAACTCCCAATACATATTCACTCAACCAGGATGTAGGTCCTGATGCCCAGCCATGACATAAACTATGACGAAACCCTTTGTAGCAATGATCGCCATAGGTAGCATGAACATCTACTTTACCTTCTGCAACAGGTTCATCAATCCGGTTTGCATTTTTTAGCCAGTCAATTTCAAAGTGTTCCCAAAAAGTAGTTGCTCCCAAATCAAGCATTCCGCCCCAATATTCCCTGATATTGTCTAATGCTCCCAGATAATCACCAGCCATAGCACGTGCTTTGAGAATGTAGTAACCATAAAAAGTGGACAAATTTTGAACTCCATCTTTCGATAAAATTTCGGTATTTGTATGTGCAGCAGGTGTAATTCCCGACAATGCCAAAAGTGCTGCAGCCTGTTTCGAATTGTTAGGGTCGGGTACGTGCATTTTGAGTTTCCGAACCGTTTCATTGCAGAATTCAACCATTGCTTTATCACCTAAAGCAGCACTTAGTCTGGCACCCGACTGAAATGTCATTACCATCAGGGATTGTAGACCGGCATGTATAGCCTTAGGATTACCGTTCGATGGCCAGTCTAAAAATCGTCCGGGTTTCAGATTTTCCTTGCCCGAATCATCGATTTTGGTGGCTAATAAGCGGAGCAAGTCAAACAAATAGGATTGCTGCTGTTTTAAATATCCGAGATTTCCCTGATAGTTGTACCAATCATCGTGAATTATTACCCACCACAAGCTGTATGAAGCCATTCCATTCATCCACGCCGGGAGAGGCGTTAAATCCCGGATTAAATCAAGACTTTTTGGAACTACTTCATTATACCCAAACACTGAATTTACCGTCATTACTTCGGGATGTAAATCGCCGAGCCAAACCAACTGGTCGCGTTTAATTCCGTCCCATAAATAATCCTGCATATTCAGATGCACAGTATATGCACCCGTCATCCAAATTTGATTCAAACGTTCATCATTGCATTTAAATGAACCAATGTATGGAATATCCCGTTTCGATGAAATTGCGCTAAGTTCCTTTAGTTCAATTTTCGAGTCAGGATCAATCAATTGAAGGCTTACAAAACGGAAACCCGTATTTCCTGTTTCCATCCTGCCTAACCATGGTAATTGAACAACAAAATCGCGCATTGCATGATCATTGGTTGCACCATTTTCATCGATATTGCTCAGGGTTTCGCTTACCGATTCGCCAAAGCGAATACGCAGTCGTGGCATTTTCTTTTCATTATTTATGGTTGTTACCAATTCTAATCCACCCTTAATTTCTTTACCAAAATCAAGAATTATCAAAGGTTGTTCCGTTGCTGTACTCTTGAGCTGAAATCCTTTGTCTTTATTTAGCATTGCCTGACCGTTTCCGTTTTTTAAAAGCATTTCAGGGTTTTGAATGGTTGTACCGGTGGTATCCGACATCCAAACGATGCGGGTTGGAGTAAGGTATTCTCGTACCAATTGAGAGGAACGTTCATGGTCGGTAATATACTCATTGGCAAACCTTGTTTGAGCATATGTTTGTTGGCAAAAAAAACAATATACAAGAAAAACTGAGATTGCAGTTATTAAATTTGATTTCATTGAATACTATTGTTTCTTAATTTTTATTTTTCAATATTTACAACCTGGTTAAGGTCTTTTCAACATTAGAAACCACACATTTCTTTACATCCAGAATACCATAAACCATTTTCAGAAAAGGCTTTCCTTTTTTTAAACCAACATTGCCAAATCCGGTTTCGGTTGACAGAAATCCTGTAAAATCGCCTACTTTGGAGTCGATGTACAGAGTGCGTTCCACGGCATCATACCTTACCCCGGTCAAACCCTGAAGCAAGCCGTAACTTGACATGGCACGGGCGTACCAGTGACCACATTCGAACTCGTTAAAAGGATTACGAATTTTTCCATCATGACGCTTACGTACCTCGCGTACAATTGACAGTCCTTTTTCCACCTCGCCAACCGACATTAAGTGCGATGCTACCTGGTATTCGATGCCAGTCCATACCTCGTTGCTGTATGGAAATGGCAGCGTTAAAGCATCATGATGGGGCCAGGTGCAAAGCAGCAAACCTTCCTCTTTTCCAAGTGCATAGTTCGATCGTTGGGGATTGGGATGATCAGATAAATCGTTTTTCAGGTTGTATTTATATACTGCATTAAGATGACTTCTCACCTTAACCGGTTCAATAAAATCGCATAAACCCGACATGTTACCTATCCATGCACCCAAAATTCCATCCGATAAACAACCATTTCCATACTGGTATTTGGGACCTTCTTTTTTCAACAGAGCAATCCCTTCAGTGGAATAATTAGGGTTATACCCTTTAGCTTGAGCATCTAATGGGCTATTCGACTGCAAACCTTCCACCTGTATTTTCTGAATGAAATATTCGCCATTGAACAAATTGTTTTCGATCTGTTTTTTCCCTTTTTGGTAGAGATTCTGATAGACAGAAACATCGTCGCCAACGGCTTTCCCCATTTCAACAAATGCAGTGAGTGCTCCCAGGTAAAAACTGGTACACATTCCATTGGGTCCCCAGAATTCGATATCGTAGGTATTGTGCTGCGGTTCTTCCAAAATACCTTTGTGCTTTGGATCCCAGGTTGCAATACAATAATCGAGACTTTGTTTTACCCTCGGATAAAGCGATTTCATCCATTCTGTATTTCCCGAAATACGCCATTCCCGGTACATTTTCATAATTCCACCCAACTGTCCATCGGCAGCAGCATGCGAACTATGGTCAAGTAGTGGGGATATGGGGATATTTGTTCTGAAATTCTGGTATCCCTGCTCATTCTGACTGACCCTGAATTCTGTTTCACGCAGAGAACGTTCGAGCGCTGGAAACAGGTGAGCCAGAGCCTGTGCATAGTTCCAAACATGGGTGCACGAACCATGACAACTTCCTTCATTGTCGTGGCAACCTTCCCAACCCCAGAGTCTGCCGTCCTTCTGCCTCAAAACAGATGGCGATTTCAGGATAGTAAGGTTTGCGGCAACAGCTTCGATTACTTCAGGCGGTAGACTGGTGTTGTAAAAAGCATTCGAAAACAACTCCGATTTACGCCTTAATTCTGAATAATTTGCTTTCCAAAAGTCATTCACTTCATTTATATTCTTAAAACGGGCTGCATACCAGGGTTCATAAAAAAGGTGACTCAGGTCGCTATTCTCACCGGGTGTACATTTGGATAATTCCTCTTTTAACTGATGGGCGGGTACCGGTTCCAAATCCCTACCTTCGCGCACCTTGGAGTGTGGAACATACCAGCTCATCATTAACCGTACTGTTTTCGTTTCACCCGGCTTCAGATTAAAAGGAACATACAAGGAAACACCCGGCGATTTCAGCGTTGTGGTATCGGCGCTAAACGTGAATTCTGTAATATCTTTCCATAAAACCGTGCGTGCATCAAACCAAGCACCCCTGAACCAGCACAAATCGACAATGGTTTCAGGATCGTCGCAAACAATGGCAAAATCGCCTTTGTAGTGATGGTTACCCGGTAAATCTTTTTGTCGGAACAAAATACCGTTTTCAATCCCGGCAATGGAATGTCCCGGGCGATAATTTCCTCCCCATACACTGGGAATTTCAATCCGCATAGTATTTTCGGAATGATAGGAAAAACAGGCTTCCACTGGCTTTTTGCCCGTATTTTTAAACGTATATTCCAATCCACCAACCGGTAAACCTGAATTATCATGGTCGGTGGGAATAAACGGACTCCAGCCTGTTACAGATACATCAAGCGGAAGGTCATTATCTTCGAGTGTAATGTTGCCGAATGGAAATTTTGTTACAAAAGTAGCTTTTTCAAAGCGTGGAAAACCATACGAATACTCACGCAAGCCATCACCGGCATTTGGTTTGCCAAACACTTTCCATGCGGGCACAGGAC